>JAFYTG010000192.1 GCA_017558945.1 Clostridia bacterium | reverse complement strand
CGCGAGCCATCGGATGTCAGATCCTTCGCCTACGCTCGAGGATGACAAGACATCCGATGGGTTACGCTCTAATGATTACAGGGGCGGAGGAAAATTATAATTTATAGGTATGACGTCATCTGCGGATGCCTACACCTCACCACCGCCTTCGGCGGAGCCTCCCCTCAAGGGGAAGCCTTGGCTTTATTAGCCTTCCCCCCTTGGAGTAGCGAAGCGGCAAACATATAAACTACTATTTCATCTTATAACATTAAAAAAGCACCAAGGCGATAAACCTTAGTGCTTTTACAATAATTAAACTGTGCGGAGACCTGCGTCGAAGGTCTTTGAGATTCTCTTTACAACACTGTTTGCAACCGTTTCAATCTCGGAGCTTGTAAGTGTCTTTTCAGAAGAACCGATAACAAGACGGACGGTAACAGACTTCTTACCCTCGGGAATCTGCTTACCCTTATACTCATCAACAAAGCAAGCATCGTGAAGAAGTTCGTTCTTCTTGCTCATGATACAAGCATAGATTTCATCCCACTTAACCATAGAGTCAACGAGGAAGGAAATGTCATAATCGTTCATCGGGAACTCGGGGAGATGAACGTAACGGTTTGTTCTCGACTTGAAAGGAACAAATGCATCCATATCAAGTTCTACAAGAACTGCGGAAAGAACCTTGATGCCGCATGCGAGTGCCGCCTTCTTTGAAAGGAGTGCCATATCACCGATTCTCTCACCGTTAAGACATACGTTGAGCCAAACTACGTTATCTGCCCAATAAGGCTTTTCAATTCTCTCAAAAGTAAAGCCTTCCATATGAGTATAACGGGACATCATGCCGATAACACCCATTGCCTTGCGGAAAAGTCCCTCAACGTCATCGGATTTACCAACAAACGCACAACCGAGGTGTCTTCTCTGTGAAGGAAGTTTTTCGTTCTTATAATTCTCTGTATAATCCTTATTAAGGAATACCTGTGCTTCCTCAAAGATATCAAACTCGTCAAAGTTACGCTCATTCTTTACAATAGCCTTGCAGATATTGGGAAGGAGTGAGGACTTGATATACTTTTCGTTAGGTGACGGAGGAGTTGCAAGCGCAAGAATTTCGCTTGTATCGGGAATAAGTGCATTTACATACTCGTCGGTCATCCAGGGATATGTGAAAATCTCCTGCATGTTGCAACGGAATGCAAGATATTCTTTAACCTTACGGATAAGGTCGGTGTCAAGCTGATTAATAGCACCGTCAAAAGATGTGGTAATCTGTGTTGCCTCAAAGTTTTCATAGCCGTACATACGGGCAACTTCTTCCATGATGTCTGCCTTGATGGAAACGTCACCTGTTGAACGCCATGTAGGAACGACAATGTGCATCTTTTCATCGGTAAAGGTAACCTCATAGCCCATTGTACCAAGTTTCTTTTCAACAACTTCTTTAGGAATACGCTTACCAAGACGTCTGTCAAGCCATTCAAGCTCAACGTCGATTTCCTTTTTAACAAGCTTGTTAGGATACTGGTCATTGTATGCAGTAACCTTCATATCGGGATAAAGCTCTGCAAAAAGCTTCATCGCGAGAGAAAGTGCGATGTCGCAACGCTCGGGATCGATAGCCTTTTCGTAACATG
>JAFYTG010000191.1 GCA_017558945.1 Clostridia bacterium | reverse complement strand
CTGCAGCAGTACCGTCGATAGTGGTTAAGCCGTCTACTACCTTGACGATATCGGACCTGTTAGTCTTATAATCGTAAAGATATACAAATGCCGCCTTACTTGCAAGATGGTCGCTTCCTTTCTTTACACGGATAGCGTAAAGACCGTTAGCAAGATTTTCAAGCTTGGTAGCGCCTGCGGGAACATCCTCCCACTTGTCAAAGCCGTTGATAGAAACGGTTGACCACTCGTAAGCGGTATCAGCATCAAGACCTACGATATTCATACCGTCAGCCTTAGGCTCGCCTACAAGCTCTGCGGCACCGTAGATGGTAACGGTAACTGTGTCAGAATCATAGTCACCGTAGTTACTTGCAAGCTGCTTAACGTAATAGGTGGTAAATTCAAGACCGTTGATTTCGGTCACACCGCTAACCTCGGTCCAGACAGCGTTGTCAGTGGAATAAGCATAGGAAAGAGTACTGTCAAAGCCCTTGATAGTGCCCTTGCCGTTAGAGTCTGCATCAATGGTAAGACCTGAAGGAGCGGCAGTCTTTGAGGGAGCGTAGGTCTTAACCTGAGTGAGCATATTATAGGACGAAATCGTTTGGAACGTCTGATTCTCGGGGAGAGTATAGAAGTTGATAAAATCAATTCTTGTAACGTATCCGTCGAGCTGATCTCTTACGGATGCATATGCAACCTGCGAGGTAGTAGTCTTATAAGGAGTCGTAACAACGGCAGGATTGGATTCGTCACCGTTGGTGTAGACACGGATAGCACATTCCGAGGTGTCAACAATGTTGGGAACAGGGCTATTATAATAACGCAAGGTTGCCTCAATATTAAATTCGTCTACGTCAAACTGCTCGTCAAGTGAGGGAACGTAGGTGAACATAACAACGTTCTGACGGCAGAACTTAGCATACGGAAGTGAGGAAGCAACGTATCCTGCACCCGAAATGCACTTAGGATCATAGCCCGAGGCAAGATGAAACAAGTTTGTTCTGCTCTCGGGATACGGTTCTTTCAAGGTTGCCGTCCAGGTATTATAGATGGGAGTGGAGGACATTGCAGTCTTAATGTCGGGAATGTCCGCATTAGTGCCCGTGGTATCCCACTTTCCGCTTTCAAACTTAAGACCACCCTTTGCAGTCTTGGGAACTACGACTATAACGCTTGCACTGTCGAGCATATCAGCCTCAACACCGCGAACCTCGTATACACCGCCTGCAAGACCTGTGATTTCGGTAACGCCCGTTACCTCAACGAAGTCTTCATCAAGTGAATATACGGGAGCGTATTTATAGGTCTTTTCAGCGGAAAGACCCGTAATCTTACCATTATGCTCGGTTACTGTCACACCGTCAAAGGTATCAAGACCGCCCTCGAGCCCCGTAGGAAGCTCGGATGCCTCGATAAGATCAAAGTGCGACGTAAGGAAGTAGTAGGCGCTACCGTAAACGGAAGGCGCGCTCTCGTTAACGTCCTCGGTTGCGGGATCATCCTCAACCGCGGGCTTATAAAGAGAACCGGGGGTGAGAAGGAACATTCCTCCATCAACGTAAGGAACGTACGCAATAGATACAAGCTTGGGGTCGCCGTTAAGAGCCGCAATATCCTTTGCGATATCAACGTCGGTAACGTCAAGACCTCCCTTGCCAATGACCTTGGTGATATCACCGTCAAACCATTTGTACTCGCGAGTGATGGTCTGTCCGTCATCCATCGTAAGAATGATAGCGTACTCCGCTCCGTAAGAAGCGGCAAAGGGATTAGCGTTGGAAAGACGGCTGTTAACTACAATACCGTCATAATCCTTGATATTTACCTGATCCGCTTCGGGAATGTGGTAAATAATCTGAGTACCGTCTTGAACGGTACCAAAACGGCTTGCGGAATCTTCCATACCGATTGCACCCTCTGCCCAGTTAAGTCTGTGATTACCCTGGGTGAAGGGCTTTGTAGGTACGATAATCCATCCGCCGTTTTCGGGAGTTTCGGCATTGTACAAGGGTATGTTGGCAGTTTTTCCATACCCCGAAAAGTCGTATGAAACTTTTTCTGCCATAACCGTTACACAAAGAGCACATACGAGCATTGCAACGAGCAAAAGTGCTGTAAGTGTACGGCTTGCAATAGATTTTTGCATAGAATTTTCCTCCTTAAAAAATAATATCGGAACAGAATTCCAATAATATCATAATTATATAGCAATTTTATTATAAAATCAAGTAAATTGTATACTTTGTCAAAAAAATCGTTGTTTTGAATAAATCAAAATGTTATTTTTTGACAAATGAAATAAAAAATGTAAAATACCCATATGCAATTATTTTTTTGCATATGGGTATAAGTCAATTACTATTTGCCTACTGTTTTTCTTGCTCGGGTTACGCCTTGAGCTCTCGCTCTCATTCTTTTAAGGCGTAGCCTTCTTCTCTTTACACATACGAAAATAAACACGCAAACAACGAAAACAAATATCAGCGAGCCAATAAGCTTGAAAATTGCAGAAACGTACACGTTTTCAAAAAAGCATTTAATCCTATCAAGTATCAAAAGCTTAACGCTGAGTTTTACATCGGTGAGAGCTACAAGCTCAGCCTCTCCGAGAAGCTCGTCACCGTAATAAGCTCTGACGACACCAAAGGTATCTCCCTCGGAAATCGGTGCTTCGTACACTTCACAAAAAAGCTCAGACTCAAGCCTTATATCATTATTAACCTCGGTGTCTATGGGAAGAAGAGCGGAGACGTCGTTCTTGGCGGTAAGAATAAGTCTGTCTTTATCCTCGCTGAGCTTTACGTCAACGTCGTGAAGTATTCTGCCCTTGTCAAGCACCTTAGTGAAGGCGTAAGACTTTTTAGAATAATCAATCAAAGCCTTGACGTCGTTAATATAATTATACTCAAAGCCTTCAACACTTCCTCCTGCAACGATAACGACGTTATTAAGTCCGTCATTATCGTGAAGAGTCGCAAGGCACCAGCCCGCTTGCTGAGTCATACCGGCGTTAAATCCACGAGTATTGGGCGTATAATGGCGAAGCCAGTGACTTGAGTCAAAAAGCAAATTCTGATTGGTGAACTCCCTTTTTTTGTGAAGATTAGTCTCGGGCATTGTATAATCAACGAGAGAGGAAATCTTCAGGAGGGTATTGTTCTCCGAAGCCTCGGCACAAATGAGTGCTTGATCACGCAAAGTGGTCAGCATATAAGATGAATGAAAGCCACTCGGATTGGAATAGGTCGTATGCGTTGCGCCGACAGAGAGGGCACGCTCGTTCATCATATCAATAAAGCCCTCAAGGGAGCCTCCGACAACTTCGGCAATAACGTATGCCGCGTCGTTTCCGCTACCGACCATAACTGCAACGATAAGGTCGTAAAACGATACCGTCTCCCCTGCCTTGAGACCAATCTTATTGCCCTCGACACTTTCAAGAGACGCTTCGGAAACGGTGACCTCAAAATCATTACCACCTCTGGCGTCGTAATATTCGCAGGCAAGAAGCCCCGTCATTATCTTGGTTAGCGAGGCAGGATAAATAATTGAATCGACGTCCTTTTCAAAAAGAGGCTTATCGGCTTCGAGGTTGTAAACTATTCCGTATTTTGCATCTATTGCAGGTGCTTCGGCAATAGCTGTGACACATAAGATTGCCGATATCACAAGGATTAAAAGCAACAGCCTTTTCATTATAAATCCTCCATATCAAAATAATCAACGGCAGAACCGACGTCACGGGCAAGAGTCCTCGAAAGCTCTTCAAGTGAGTCAAACTGCGTTTCGGGTCTGTGCATTTTATAGAAGCTCACACGGATGCTTTTACCGTATATATCTCCGTTATAGCCAATAATATGCGTCTCGCAAACGGCACGTGTTTCACCGTCACGGACAGTGGGGCGTGTGCCGATGTTTGTCACCGAATTATACACCTTACCTTCAAGCTCGGTTTTTGTGAAATAAACGCCGTTTGGTAATTTCACAGCGTTATCGGAGAGCGGTAAATTAGCGGTAGGAAAGCCAAGCGAATGACCGATTCTGTGACCGTGTATTACGTTACCTTCAATTGAATACGGATGCTCAAGCAAAAGCCTTGCCGTGTCCACGCTTCCCTCTTCAAGAAGCTCTCGTATTCTTCCCGAGCTTACAGGAAAATCTCCTGCGCAAATCGGAGGTATGACAGAAAGGGATATACCGTAGGCTGAAAGAAGTGAGCGAAGAGTATCAACGTCACCCGAATTATTTTTTCCGAAGCGGAAATTGTATCCGCAAACGACACTCCTTGCGTGAAGCTTGCCAACGATTATTGCTTCGATAAACTCCGAAGGGCTCATATCACGGACAAGAGAAAAGTCTTGAAACACAAGTATATCGACTCCGAGTGACTCGAGCACCTTCGCCTTTTCACCGTTTGTATAAATAAGCTCGGTCGGAGCATCGGGGTAAATCAATGCTCTCGGATGCTCGCGAAAGGTGTACACCGCGGTAGGCAGTGATAGTCTCTCGGACTCGGCAATAGCCTTCTTTATCAGCTCTCGGTGACCTATATGCACTCCGTCGAAGAAGCCGAGAGCAACAACACATCCCGATAATTCGGGAGGGGTATTTTCAAATATCTGCATTATATATCCTTTTCGTGCAGTATGACTCCTCTTTCAACAAGCTTTTTTTGAAGCGCCTTAACATCAAGTGTTGAAAAATCGTTCGTCATAGCGGCGGCTGTACCTGCAGCCTCACCCGTTACGGCACAGCATGGGATAACTCTCATTATATCCCACATAGGCTCATCAACAGAGGTACATCTGCCTGCACAAATTAAGTTTTTGATTTTTGATGAATAAAGGGTGCGGAAGGGTACCTCATAAACGGGTCCTCTCTTCTTCCAATTGGAAACCATACCGACAGAGTCCTCGAAGTAGGTATGCATTTCCTCCTCTGCAAGCGTGTACTCGCCGACAATCCGTCGGGTCATTCTGAGTTGAGGTATGGTGGCAACGGTAACGGGGAAAACTTCAGAGTCTTGCTCCCTCTTTTTCAGTAGATCCTTCAAGGTAGCATTGTGAGAAAGCTGTACAAACTCGGAAATTTCCTTACCGTCAAGCCCCGTAAAGCGACGGTTAACAAGAGGCGTGAGCTTGGCATTCTCATCCTTATCCTTATCGGGAACATCGGCAAAGCCGAGCATATTAAGGTTATATCCCGATTGACCGATGTAATAATACCAAGCCGCAAGAATATTGCCCTGCTTAAAGGTCTCGGTGGGAGCTTTGCTGAAATGAGCAATATCACAGTCACCCGTAGAATCAACGACAGAGCCGACGGCAAAAGCCTGACGTCCCGTTTTGTTCTCGGTTATAACGTGAGTAATTTTACCATCATTCACCTCTGTGGCAACAACGTAAGTACCGTAGAGTATATCAACCTTTTCCTCAAGCAAAAGCTGTTCGGAGAGGATCGCAAACATCTGCGGATTGAACCGAACCTCAAAGCGCTGATCCTTCTCCCCTCTTGAGCCAGCTCCGTCGAGCCAATTTTCAGGATAGAGTGCTTCGGCTCCATGCTTTATGGAAAGGCGGAAAAGCTCCTCGGCAATACCGAAGGAGACCTGACGTCCGTAGCCATCACAAAGGGGTAAATATATCGTAACGATACCCGCGGTTGCAAGTCCTCCGAGCATAAAGCTTCTTTCGAGCAAGAGTGTCTTTTTGCCCTGACGTGCCGAGGCAAGAGCGGCAGAAATGCCCGCAAAGCCTCCTCCGCATACAACGACGTCATATTCACCTGCAACGGAAGTTGAAAGCTTTTCTTCTATAAACATTTATATCTCCTTATCAATACACGCATAAACAACGTTTCTGACTCTGGGCTGATAATATTCCTCCGAGGGATTCAGATTGTGCTTACAGTAAACCACCGCAAGATTAATTTCGGGGTCAACGTAGACTGACGAGCCTGCGGCTCCTCCCCATCCAAACTCACCTATATTACCAAGCGATGAGGCCTTGACCTTATCAGTAAGAGTACGCACTCCGAGACCGTAGCCGTAGCCACGAAGCTGAGACCAGTTAAACGTCACCGCCTGCTCTGGAGTCAAAGTATTGGTGCGAAGCAATTCAACACCGTAGCGTGACAGAATACGCTCACCGTTTTGACCCTTGCCATAGCACGCAAGAGCAGACATAAGCTTTGCGTAATCACCGCAGGTAGAAATAATACCTGCGCCTCCGCTGTCGTACTCGTCACCGAGAATTAAATTATTACCCTTCTTTTCTACAAAGCGACCAATTTTTTTTGCGCTTTTCTGAGCTTCGACGATATCAATTTTGTCAACTCCGTAGGGCATAAAGGTATACTGAGTAGCCATATTTTCAAGTATTTCGGGAGTCTCGTGATAAACGGTTTTATCCATACAGAGAGGGTCAAAAATATTTTCCTTAACGTAATCGCGGAATTTCTGTCCCGTAACTGCCTCGATAAGTCCTGCAAGGATATCGTGGCAGAGGCTATACTGAAAGCGCGTTCCGGGTTCAAAATACAGTGGTGTTTTTGCGTAATTACGTATAACGTCAAGCGTGTTCATATGTCCGCCCGTGCGCTCTCTGACCTCATCAAAAACAGTGGTCTGCGTGTTATAATCAAATCCTGCGGTCATATTGAAAAGGTTGAGTACGGTTATCGGATTTTCCGACTTTACAAGAGTACCGTCGGGAGTCTTTATATACATCTCGCTATATTCGGGAATGTATTTTGAAATCGGGTCGGAAAGCAAAAATTTCCCTCTTTCAAGAAGCTGTACTCCCGCAACGACAGTAGTGACCTTTGAGCAGGAATAAAGATAAAAATGCTCGTTACCCGTCATTAGCTTTTTCGATTCAAGGTCTGAATATCCGACTGTATAGTTAAAAACGTTTTCACCGCCAAGGTATACCGTAACGGTATTGCCAACTGCATAATTGTCCTCAACGAAGCTGTCAAGGAGGTCCTGAAGCTTTTTGAAATTCATACAAGCTCCTAATTATAAAATCTTAATTTCTCTGTCCTCGCCTGCCCCCACTCTTACAAGTGAAAGAGTGTTCTCCGAGGGAGTCCATACGGCAACGTCCATAACGAACTCGTTATACGGGTTCCAGATGGTTGCGGCGGTTACTGCTTGATAACAGCATAGCGGATTAGTGTATGTATTTCCGTTCTTTTCCTTAGACTCAAAGGGCCTCCAAAGCGAGTCGCTGTGAGTATGACCGCTAAGGCAGGCAACAAGCCTTCCCTTTTGAGCAAAATCATTAAAGATGGCTGACGCCTCTTCGATATCGTCTATCCATCCGCAAAGCGCAGAAACATAGGATTCCTTTATTTCGCTTCCGTTCCAGACCTGAAGCTTAGTTTCGGGATTGCCGTAATACTTGTTGGAATAAAAGGGCACGTGAGAGAGAACGATCACACTCTTATCGGTGTCAAGAGCCGTGCTCTTAAGCCATAAAAGCTGCTTATCGCCAAATCGCCATAAGGGTGTAGGATTCTCTGCGTAAAGGTCGGAGTCACACGGAAGTGATACAACCACGAGTCGCGTGTCGGCAATATCGAGATAATAATACGAGCCTTCATCGGAATAAACTGCCGAGGTATTACCGTATTTTCCTTTAACGATGGAATTCCAAAAATCAGGCTTGAAGAAATCCGTACCAATAGCGTCGTGATTGCCGTTGACGTTTATAAGGGGAAGGTCGGTAGACTCACAAATTGCAGAATAAAGCTCCTCAAAGCGAGCCTTAAGCTCGTCGTTATCTATCTGTATCATTCTTCCAAGCATATTGAAGGTATCACCGAGATTTATCACGGCATTTGATGGTATTTTGGATACCGTAAGTCTGAGCGCCTCGATAAGCCTTTGAGCGGTTTCGTGGTTGAGCTCCATAGTATGAAGATCAGTAAAGACGGGAAAGACGAGTGAATCCTCGCGCCTTACCTCGTTAACGCGCTTTTCGGCACGTTCGACATAACCCTCGAGCCTTGTAAGAAATTCTTTCATATCAAACCTCATTTGAAAAAGTTTTATTTTAACAAGTATATCACACCTTTACGCTTTTTTCAATACAAATATCGAGTTAGGTATTTACTTTTTTGTAATGTTACAATTGATGTGAGACCAAAAAGAATAGAAAAAGTGATTGAGTTCTGTTAAAATAGAATCACCACAAACCAAATTAACAGGAAAGGTACTCAATCACTATGAATAGTATAACACATAACAAGCGATATT
>JAFYTG010000190.1 GCA_017558945.1 Clostridia bacterium | reverse complement strand
GTACGTCGGGGTGGTAAACTCCCTCGGGCACACCGTCGTCTACGGGGTCGAGAACGTTTGTGCGTGTTCTCGGGATGTGGGGATACTCGTTTATTCCGCAATAATAATTCATAAGGGGCTTACGGTAGGGGAATGCGGGAGTGCCCTCGACGTGAAGCTCGGAGTCAAGACAAAGCTCATCAAGAGACAAAACGTCGTCCTCAAAGGGATTCCACCATCTCACCCCTAAAAAGTCCTCAAGGAAATGATATACCGAATAGATAATTCCTCGGTCACGCCTTTTTACACCGCCCGTTAAAACGAGGCTCTCACCGTTAAGCTTTATTATCCAATGCTCGCAGGAGGTTGCCTTAATTCCGTTTTTTTCGGCGTATTCGGTATGACCGACAAAAATACGTTTTCCGTCGGAAAGTCCTTCCGTTATTATTTCAAGCTCGGTGTCAAGCGAGCGCTTTACGTATTCCCGAAGCTCCTCTGCCGCGGTCTTTTCAACGGCGGTTGCGTTTTCGGGAATTACTATTTTACAGTCGTTACAATGTCTTCTTAAAAATGCCTGCTTCATATAAGCCCCCAAAGCATTAAGTTTTTGCCTATTATAGCATAAAATACGGATTTTTTCAACAAAAAGTCACACTCTCAAATGAACAAGATAGACCTTTTTGGTATACATTTTCTGACGTTGTAAAAAAATCCCCGAAAAAAATCGGGGATTTTTTGACTTATGCCATCAATTCGAGGTTTGTGCGGATTGCCTTGATAAATTCGGATGAGTTTACCGATTTAACGCTCACGCCCTCGGAAACGAGTCCCGAAAGGTCCTTTGTCATAATGCCGTCGTCAAGAGTCTTGATGCAAGCGCTCTCAAGCTTCTTGGCAAAGTCAACGAGGTCGGAAAGTCCGTCAAGCTCGCCTCTCTTTGCAAGAGCACCCGTCCAAGCGAAGATTGTAGCCATAGGATTGGTGGAGGTCTCCTCACCCTTGAGATAGCGGTAATAGTGACGGGTAACCGTGCCGTGAGCCGCTTCGTACTCATACTTTCCGTCGGGAGATACAAGCACCGAGGTCATCATTGCAAGTGAGCCGAATGCGGTGGAAACCATATCGCTCATAACGTCACCGTCATAGTTCTTGCAAGCCCAGATGTAGCCACCTTCACTTCTTATAACTCGTGCAACCGCATCGTCGATAAGGGTGTAGAAGTATTCGATTCCCGCCTTTTCAAAGGCTTCCTTGTACTCTTTTTCGTAAATTTCTTCAAATATAAGCTTGAAGGTCTGGTCATACTTCTTGGAAATGGTATCCTTTGTGGAGAACCAGAGGTCCTGCTTGGTGTCGAGAGCGTACTTGAAGCAGGAGTGAGCAAAGGAGCGGATGGAGGAATCCTTGTTGTACTGAGCCTGAAGAACGCCTCCGCACTCGAAGTCGTAAACGGTCTCACGTGTTTCCTTGCCGTCACGGTCGGTAAAAACAAGCTCGGCTTTTCCTTCGGGTACACGGAATTCGGTTGCCTTAGATACGTCGCCGTAGGCGTGACGGGCAATTGTAATGGGCTTCTTCCAATTCTTTACAACAGGCTTTATGGAGTCGATGATGATGGGGGCACGGAATACGGTACCGTCAAGAGCCGCACGGATAGTACCGTTGGGGCTCTTCCACATTTCAGTAAGGTTGTACTCCTCAACTCTCTGCTTGTTGGGAGTGATGGTTGCGCACTTAACCGCAACGCCGTATTTCTTATTAGCCTCAGCCGCCGCGTGAGTCACGGCGTCCTTGGTCTTTTCACGCTCGGGAAGTCCGAGGTCGTAGTACTCTGTCTTGAGGTCGACGAAGGGGAGTATAAGCTCGTCCTTTATCATCTTCCATAAAATTCTTGTCATTTCGTCTCCGTCCATTTCGACCAGAGGCGTTGTCATTTTAATCTTGTCCATCAGTTGTCTCCCTTCGTGTATTTGAGAAGTCCGCCTGCCAGCAGTATCTTCTGCTGACGCTCGGAAAATTCTCCGACGCAGGCTATTTCGATATTCTTTGTTTTGTCAATAAGGGTTATCTTGCCCGACTTAAGTCCCTCGTAAAGTCCTACAAGCTCAAGCTCGTCATCCTGCTCTACCTTGTCGTAATCCTCGGGATTTGCAAAGGTGAGAGGGAGTATACCTGCGTTGATAAGGTTTGCAGCGTGAATTCTTGCAAAGCTCTTGGCAACGACCGCACGTACTCCGAGATAAAGCGGAACGAGTGCCGCATGCTCACGGGAGGAGCCCTGTCCGTAGTTGACGCCGCCCACGATTACCGTTGAGCCTGCCGCCTTTGCACGCTCGGGGAAGCTTTCGTCACATACTCCGAAGCAGAATTTTGAGAGATAGGGAATATTTGAACGGTAGGGAAGTATCTTTGCGCCCGCGGGCATAATGTGGTCGGTGGTGATGTTGTCTCCAACCTTAAGGGTGAGGCTTGCCGATACCTTGTCCTCAAGAGGCATTGCCTCGGGGAAAGGCTTGATGTTAGGACCGCGCTTGACCTCAAGCTCCTTTGCCTCCTCGACTTCCGTGGGAAGAACTATTGCTGAGTCGTTTATTTTGAATTTTTCGGGAAGCTCGATTTCGGGGCACTCACCGAGCGTTCTGGGGTCGGTTATGTAGCCCGTGAGAGCCGATGCCGCCGCAACCTCGGGAGATACGAGGTATACCTGACCGTCCTTCGTGCCGCTTCTTCCCTCGAAGTTACGGTTGAAGGTACGAAGGGAAACGCCTGCCGAGTTGGGAGAAAAGCCCATACCGATACAAGGACCGCAGGCACATTCAAGAACTCTTGCACCCGATGCCAAAATGTCGGAAAGCGCTCCGCAATCCGCAAGCATTGAGAGTACCTGCTTTGAGCCGGGAGATACCGAAAGGCTAACGGATTCGTGAACCGTCTTGCCCTTGAGTATTGCGGCAACCTTCAAAAGATCCGCAAGAGATGAGTTTGTGCAGGAGCCTATACATACCTGATCGACCTTTACGCTTGAAAGCTCCTCTGCCGTCTTGATGTTATCGGGGCTGTGAGGACAAGCGAGCAAGGGCTTGAGTTCGGAAAGGTTTATATCGATTATTCTGTCGTAAACTGCATCCTCGTCACTTGCAAGGGGGATATAATCCTCGCCTCTGCCCTGAGCCTCGAGGAATGCATGTGTAATTTCGTCGGAGGGGAATATAGAGGTAGTAGCACCCAATTCGGTGCCCATATTGGTAATGGTTGCACGCTGAGGCACGGTGAGAGTCTTGATACCCTCGCCTCCCCATTCAATGATAGAGCCTACACCGCCCTTTACGGAAAGTATGCGGAGTATTTCAAGGCTTACGTCCTTTGCGCTTACCCAGGGCTTGAGAGAGCCCGTGAGGTTTACCTTTATCATTTTGGGCATTGTGATGTAATATGCACCGCCGCCCATTGCAACCGCAACGTCCATACCGCCCGCACCCATTGCGAGCATACCGATACCGCCGCCCGTAGGAGTGTGAGAGTCAGAGCCGATAAGGGTCTTACCCGGCTTGCCGAAGCGCTCAAGGTGTACCTGGTGACAAATTCCGTTGCCGGGACGTGAGAAGCGGAGTCCGTATTTCTTTGCCGCTGACTGAATGTATATGTGGTCGTCGGCGTTTTCAAAGCCCGATTGAAGCGTGTTGTGGTCGATGTAGGCAACCGACAGCTCGGTGCGTACACGGGGAATACCGATGGACTCAAACTCAAGATAAGCCATAGTGCCTGTTGCATCCTGAGTGAGTGTCTGGTCAATTCTGAGGGCAATCTCCTGCCCTGCAATCATCTCGCCCTCGACGAGATGCTCCTTTATTATCTTCTGTGCAATTGTAAGTCCCATATCAGTTGTTTTCCTCTCTGTATTTCATAACGAAGCCCTCAAGCTCATCTGTGCTCATAACCGTCTGTCTGCCCGTCTCATACTGAGCGTCAACCCAGTCTTTCATATGAACGACGATATCGTCCTTCTTGCTGACCGCATTCTCGCCCGTCAGATGATAGTGAGTATTAATCCAGTAGGCAATACCTGCCGCACCCGATGTGTTGCTGATTACTACCTGAGCGGGACGGTTGAGAATCTTTTCGGTATTGAAGATGTTGTATATCTCCTCGTCCTTCATAAGTCCGTCTGCGTGAATTCCTGCACGGGTGGAGTTGAAGTAAGCACCTACGAAGGGTGTCATCGGGTCAATTCTGTATCCTATATCCTTTTCGAAATATTCTGCAATCTCGGTTATTGCGGTGGTGTCCATTCCGTCAAGAGTGCCGCGAAGTGATGCGTATTCCATAACCATCGCCTCAAGCGGTACGTTGCCCGTGCGTTCACCGATACCGAGCATAGAGCAGTTTACCGAGGATGCGCCGTAAAGCCAAGCGCAGGAGGCGTTTGCAACTCCCTTGTAGAAGTCGTTGTGACCGTGCCACTCAATCATTTCGGAGGGCACGTTTGCATAATGCTGAATACCGTAGATGATACCGGGCACGCTTCGGGGAAGGGCAACCTCCGAGAAGGGAACGCCGTAGCCCATCGTATCGCAAGCGCGGATCTTAATCGGAATACCCGATTCCTCAGACATTCTCTGAAGCTCGTTTACGAAGGGTATAACGAAGCCGTAGAAATCGGCACGGGTAATATCCTCAAAGTGACAACGGGGATGAATACCCATCTCAAGAGCTGCGTAAATCGTCTTTTTGTAATGCTCGAGTGCCTGACCTCTCGTCATACCGAGCTTTTTGAAAATGTGATAATCCGAGCAGGAAACGAGAATTCCCGTCTCACGAATACCCATATCACGAATAAGCTTGAAATCGTTGAGGCTGGCTCTTATCCAGGTAGTTATCTCGGGGAATTCAAGACCTGTCTCACGACATTTTTCAATCGCACGGCGGTCCTGCTCGCTGTATACGAAGAACTCTGTCTGACGGATAAGTCCCTTGGGGCCTCCGAGCCTTGCCATAAGCTTGTAGAGGTGTACTATCTGCTCGGGAGTGTAGGGAGCCTGAGACTGCATTCCGTCACGGAAGGAGGTATCCGTCATCCATATCTCCTCGGGCATACCAATGGGCACTCGACGGTGGTTGAAGGGTATCTTGGGAATCTCCTCGTAATTGTATATATCTCTCCACAGATTAGGATTCTTTACGTCCTGCAGAGAATACTTGTAGGCGTTTTGCTCAAGTAGGTTTGTTTTAGGTGATAATTCAACCATAGTATTTACCTCCGTAAAAGGAATAAATTAAGATTGTATACAATTATACAATAATACAATCTGCTTGTCAATACCTCACTCGTAAAAGGTGAAATTTGATTAAAAAAGCACAAATCAATATGAATTTGTACCTTTAATATAGTAATATTATTCAACTAAGCGGCAAGGATAGGACAAAACTTGACAAAATTTTATTTTCGTGTATACTATTAGGGCATTTGTTTTTTAGGAGAAGAAAATGAAGATAGATAACAATAAGCTTTTTCGCACCGCGGGTATTATCTCAAATATCCTGTGCGTGCTGTTTTCAATAGGGCTTTTCATTCAGCTTGTCTGTATGCTGTGGCTTTGTCTTATGCCCGATAAGCTTGCGGACTTCTTTGAGTCCTTCAGAATATGGCAGCCCTTTATAACCGATATGTACCCTTACTCTCAGGCGAAGGCTGAGCTTTCCTCTTCGATGCTGACCTATGCCTTTGCAGTATTTTTTACGCGTAATGCTTCACTTACATTTAAGAGCCTTAAAAACGGCGTTGGAGTTGATAAGAGTATTTTAAAAAAGGTATCCGTCATTGCTATAATATGCTCCTGTACAATACCTCTCGTTCATAATCTCGCCTTCGCATCCTTCGTATGCTCAGGCTTTACAAGGTCAGGAATCGATATAAGTATGCTTCTCTTCGGATTGGCGCTGCTTACCTTTTCACTTTATTATACGAAAAACAAAAATTAAGCTTGGAAAATTCCAAGCTTATTTTTTGTGCAGTATCAACAAAGATTGATAAATAAATAACAATGCTATTGAAAAAAGCTTACAATATATGTATAATAATATTTGAAGGTGTTTACTAAATATTATTATATAAAGGAGAAGTGATATGAAAGGTATCAGACTTGCTCAAAGAGCCATTGCGTATGCATTGACTTTTTGTGTTATTTTTTCAGCAATAGCTCTTCCATTTAACGTTTATGCGTCTGACTCTCAGGTGAATGACGGTGCGTATTACAGAGTTGAGTACTGGACGGAGGAGCTTGACGGAGGCTATGAGCTTGCCAAGTCATATGACCGAATAGGAATCGACGGTGGGGAGGTTAAGCTTCGCACCTACGTTTTCAAGGGCTATACCTCAAATAATCAGCATCCCGACTGTGTTCTTTCGGGAACTGCCTCTACGGACGAAAAGCTTGTTCTGAAGCTTTATTACGACCTTAACGAGTATACGGTATCCTACGCAATTGAAGGTACCGTTCCGAGCGGAATCGTTGCTCCCGAGACTGAGACCTATAATTACGGAGAGAGCGTCGAGGTTGCCGAGTCGCTTTATGCCGAGGGATACGTTTTCAGCGGATGGACTGACAAGACTCCCGAGACTGACGAGAATTACGTTGACGTATCAAGCGGTGAATTTACCGTTCCTGCAAAGAACGTCATTCTCACGGGATATTTTGTAAAGAATCCCGATACGAATTATAAGGTTGAGCATTATCTTGAAAACCTTGACGGAGGCTGGGGTGACGGTAAGGGTGGTTCTTCGCCTGCTGTTACCAATGAGCTTTATGTAGCCGCAGGTGAAGACGTCGAGGTAAATTACGGTGCGTTTACGGGCTTTGAGGCAAATCCCGAGCATCCCGACACGGTTTTGACGGGTGATACCTTAAAGCTTTATTACGAAAGAAATACTTATCCCTTAAGATATCGCTACACGGGTACTATTCCCGAGGGTGCTCCCATAATTCCCAACGCAAAGCCTGAGCTTCCCTATGAGGGACACAAGATTCAGGTGCCATACGGTACAGAGTACACTCTTGCGACACCACCGACTCTTGACGGTTACACCTTTGACGGCTGGACGGCACAGTCAGAGGGCGTTGAGGTGGTAGACAATAAGCTTACGATGCCTGCGCAGGAGGTAATCGTTGTCGGTGGCTTTGGCAACGGAGACACGCCCTACCGCATTGAGCACTGGAACGAGCAGGTTGACGGAAGCTTTGTGCTTGAAATGGAGTACGAAAGACTTGGAGTTGACGGAAGTGATATAGGTCTCAGACCTTATATTTTCACGGGCTACACCTCCACTCTCAAGCATCCCGATTGCGTTACGAAGGGAACTGTTTCATCCGTAAGTACGCTTGTGATGAAGCTGTATAACTACCGTGACACCTACGACGTAAGCTACGTTATCGACGGTTATATTCCCGATGGCGTTGAGCTTCCCGAGACGGTTGGCTATAAGTACGGCAAGACGGTTAACGTTGCCGATGAGCTTTCTGCTGACGGCTATCTTTTCAGCGGTTGGAGTAACAAGGCGCCCTCGACTGACGAGAATTACGTAGACGTATCAAGCGGTGAATTTACCGTTCCCGCAAACGACGTCGTTCTCACGGGCAGCTTCGTGAAAATCCCTGATTCAAATTATAAGGTTGAGCATTATCTTGAAAACCTTGACGGTAGCTGGGGAGACGGCAATGGCGGAAGCACTCCCGCAATGACCGAAAAGCTTTTTGCACAGACCGATGTTTACGTTGGAAATTATGCATGTCTTACGGGCTTTAGTGCATATCCCGACCACCCTGATACCGTTAAGTCAGGTGCGGATACCTTAAAGCTTTACTATAAGAGAAATACATATTCCTTGAGATATCGTTATATCGGTACTATTCCGGAGGGCGCTCCCGCAATTCCCAATGCGAAGCCCGAGCTTCCCTATGACGGACATAAAATAAAGGTACCCTACGGCACAGAGTATGAGCTTGTAGCTCCATTTTCCCTTGACGGCTATTACTTTGACGGCTGGCACTCTCAGAGTGAGGGGATTGAGGTTGTTGACAATAAGCTTACGATGCCTGCACAAGAGGTTATCGTCGTAGCCAATCTTGCAAAGTATCGTACAATCGGCTACGAGCTTAACGGCGGTGCTTCATCAGGTACTGATTATTCGCCCGAAACCGCTTTTGACGGAAGCGTTATAACCCTTAAGGATGCTCCGATACGCAGTGGCTACACATTCAGAGCGTGGAGTGACGGAGAGAATGAGTATAAGGCAGGGGACAGCGTAACCGTTATCGGTGACGTTACCTTCAAGGCTTTGTGGAGCGTAATAGTTATAGGCGATATTATCCCTTCCTTTACGAATGAGTATAAGCTTTCCTATTCTACGTACGGCGGTACTGCATATTCCGATGAAAAATATAAAAAAGGATATACCGTAGAGCTTGATAAGTATCCCGAAAGAGACGGATATATTTTCGGCGGTTGGTATCTTGACAAGAATTATACCAAGGCTGTTACAAGTGTAACCCTTAATAAAAACGTGAACGTTTACGCTTTTTGGAGTGAAGCAAAGGCTCCGTCAAAGCTTGATAGCGGAAACCACTATGCATACGTCTTAGGCTATGACGACGGCACGATAAGACCTCATGCGAATATCACGCGTGCCGAAGCTGCAACGATTTTCTTCCGTCTTCAGAAGGCTGAAGTGAGAAAGAATAATCTTTCAAGCGAAAGCTCCTTTGCGGACGTTCGGAAGGATGAATGGTTTAACACCTACGTTGCAACCCTTGAAAAGCTCGGTGTACTCACCGCACGCGAGGGGAATAGCTTCTGTCCCAACGAGCCCATAACAAGAGCGGAGCTTGCCGAGATATGCACGCATTTTGACAGTACACCCTACGTTGAGAAGAACACGTTCACCGACGTTTCGGGTCACAGATTTGAAAAAGCGATTCTCAAGGCTACGGCGTACGGATGGATAAACGGCTATGAGGATAACACCTTCCGTCCCGATGAGCCGATAACCCGTGCCGAAGCAATGGCGATAATCAATCGTATGCTTAAGCGTATTCCAAAATCAATTGACGATATTTTGACCGAAAAAATGAATGTATGGACAGATAACGTTGATATATCTGCTTGGTACTACCTACACATTCAGGAGGCAACAAGCAGTCATAGCTACGTTATAAGCGAGGACGGATATGAGTCCTGGACGGAAATAATTGAAGGCGTTGATTGGGCTGATTATCAGTAAAACAAAAAATTGGGACTTTTACAAGTCCCAATTTTTTTGTTTAATTATTATAAGCTTTAATTATTATAAGCTTTTAATCCAACCCCAGATGGTGAAGTTGTCAGCAAAGGGGAAGGTTGCGACGCCGATTACGAAAAGTACGGCAATAATGATAGGAAGAACAAAGGTCATATAAGGACGAATCCACTTGCCCATCTTAAGACCCTTACCTGCATTTGCTTCTGCGAGGAAGTTGTCAAAGCCCCATCCCTTGCGTGACGTAACGAAGAGCACGTAGCAGAGAGAGCCGAGAGGAAGCATACAGTTGGAAACGAGGAAGTCCTCAAGGTCAAGGAAGGATGAGCCCGAAGCGAAGGGCTGGAAGCCTGACCAAAGGTTGAAGCCGAGTGCACAGGGAACGGAGAGAATGAGGATTGCAACACCGCCTATGATACAAGTCTTCTTTCTTGACCAACCGGTGATCTCCATAAGACAAGCAAAAATGTTTTCGAATACTGCGATAATGGTGGACATTGCCGCAAAGGTCATAAAGAGGAAGAAGAGTGAGCCCCAGATTCTTCCTGCCGCCATATTGTTGAATACCTTAGCCATTGCTACGAAGAGAAGGCTGGGTCCTGCGCCGGGCTCAACGTTGAAGGTGAAGCAAGCGGGGAATATGATAAGACCTGCGAAGATTGCAACGAAGGTATCGAGAACGATGATGTTTACAGACTCGCCAACGAGTGAACGCTCCTTGCCGAGATAGCTTCCGAAGATAGCCATTGAGCCGATACCAAGGCTGAGGGTGAAGAATGCCTGATTCATTGCACCAACTATAACGTTGCCGTCAATCTTCGTGAAATCGGGCTTGAGATAGAAGGTGAGACCTTCCTTAGCACCGTCAAGGGTGAAGGAGTGGATTGCAAGTATAATGATAAGGAAGAAAAGAGCAAGCATCATATACTTTGTAACTCTTTCAAGACCCTTCTGTACGCCGAGTGAAAGAATGAGAGAACCAAGAACTACAACGATTGCCATAAATCCAACCATTACAGCGGGATTTGAAAGCATATTTCCGAAGAGTGCGGATGAAGCCTCATCGGTGATTCCCGTCATATCGCCCTTAACGAAGGATACGAAGTAGTGAAGAATCCAACCTGTAACAGATGTGTAGAACATCATAAGAAGGAAGTTTGCTATGAGTGCAGCGTATCCGTGTAAGTGCCATTTCTGACCGGGTTTTTCAAGCTTCTGATAAAGCTTGACGGGGCTTGCCTGACTTGCACGTCCGAGTGCAAATTCTGTAATCATTACGGGAAGTCCGAGAATTACGAGGAAGAGCAGATATACTACAACGAAAGCACCGCCTCCGTACTGACCTGCCATCCAAGGAAATTTCCAAACGTTTCCGCAACCAATAGCGCATCCTGCGCTGAGAAGTATGAAGCCGAGACGGCTTCCTAAACGGTCTCTTTGCATAATAAATCTCCTTTTGGAAAAATTGTTAATATCATTTTAACATATATGTCACAATATGTCAAACAATATTTTCAAAAAAGGCTGTAAAAAAACTTGATTAGAGTTTTTTTACAGCCTCTTTTCAAGAGATAGGAAAAAATGCTCCGGAATGGACAAACCGAACCCCGTCAGCGTACGAGTGTACGGTAGTGGCGAGGTTTGTTCAGAGCCAAAAACATATGATTTATTCGAGAAAACTCATTTTTGAGTTTTTACCTTAATATTTATCTGTATTTGTTTATTTGTATTGTTTTGATATACAGTCTCATTTGCTTATGCTTTCTTGTTTTTTGCGGTCTGGACTTTTTTTACTTCTCCTTGCATTAATTGTCAGAAAAAACCTTTTTAATCGCCTCAAGGTATCCGTAGCCGTAAAGGTTGTCGGGCTGAAGATAGCTTGTCTCGGTCCATTCGTTCCAGGAATTTACTACCACAAGAGGCGTTCTGTCGGGATGAGCGTCAAGATATTCCTTTGCCATTCGCATAGCCTTTTCAATTGCCTCGGGAGTATTGTTTTTTATAATTCCGGGTCTGAATTTTTTAAATCTCGGATTGTTGTCCCATCCGCAAGAAATATGAGGGAAATATGGAACGTCATAATCTGCGTCAATTCTTTTCCATTCCTTTGCGACGCTTTCGAGAATTTCATTGTAATCACGGTCTATATTAACGAAATGCACGAATTGGTACTGAGTTACACTGTCTGCACCGAGGAGGCGTACGATATCCTTGGTTGAACCTACCATATTTGAGTCGAATCCGCTTAAATTCACGGTGCCTTCACTCCACAGTGTGAATTGAAGGTGAAGGTCGGGAAAGCCCGCAAGCTTTGTCTGCTCTCTGAAATAGGCAATTGCCTCAACCGTATTTTCAATTCCGCCGAGTCCTTTGATAAGGTTATTGACGTCATAAATCATAAATACGGGACAGCCGTCTATGGTATAATAGTTGGGCTGTAAAAAGTAATTGTTGATTACTCTGTGTACTACATTTTCAAGCTCTGCTCTTGAAACTGCGCCATTCCAGATTACAGTGCCTCCGAAATCGTCGGACAGGTCAAGATTCCAGCAGTTGTTGGCATCGTGATTTGCCCACATAAGATAAAATTTCATTTTATCGCGGTTTTTAGCTTTCAAAAAGCCATCATTCAGACAGTTTTCAAGAAACGGACGACCGTCATACCAATACCAGTCGTATATGAAAACGTTTACTCCGTGCTTTGTTGCCTCGTCTATCTGTTGCTCCATAACCTCGGGGTCTGCCTCGTCCCGATATCCCCATAGAGGCTGCCTCGTCCAATGATAGCCGTTTTCCTTCGGAGCTGAATTCTTTACGGTCTGCCACTCGCCGATGCCCTCGCTCCAGAACATACGGGTGCGATTTTCCTTACCCGTGTATGCAGGCCAAACGTAAGCCGCTATATCGTATTTTTTCATATTATTTTACCGTGAGAACAACTTTTCCGACGTTTTTGCCCTGATAGAGAATGTCGTGTGCGGCTTCAGCCTCTGTGATGGGAAGTACTGCGTGAATGGTAGGCTTAACGAGTCCTGCTTCAATCTTGGGATATACGTTCTTGACAAGCTCCGCAAGTATCTGTGCCTTAACGGCGGGTGTTCTTGAACGGAGAGTTGAGCCGATTATACGAACGTTGCGAACGTAAATGTTCTTGAGGTCGATTTGAGTCAGCTGTCCTGCGAGAGCGGCAATCATTATCCAGCGTGCGCCGTGAGTGAGATAGTGAATACACTTGCCCATAATTTCACCGCCGAGGCAGTCGATGGCAACGTCAACTCCGTGACCTGCCTCAAGCTCCTCCTTGAGAACGAGAGAAATGTCCTCCTTGGTGGTAACGACAACTCTGTCAGCGTTGAGGTGCTTTATTGAAGCGGCAATCTCATCCGAGAGTACGGTGGTGATAACTCTTACGCCGAATGCCTTTGCCATAGGGATGATAACGCTTGCGAGACCCGACGCACCGGCGTTCATAAGGAGAGTGTTGCCCTCCTTGATACCGCCCTCAATAAAGAGGTTGAGGTAAGCCGTAGCAAATGCCTCGGGAATAGCCGCCGCCTCAATCATCGTGCAATTTTCGGGTACGGGCATAAGCATATCGTATTTTACCGCAACGTACTCGGCGTATCCGCCTCCTCCGAGAAGGGCGCATACCTTGTCTCCAACCTTCCAGTCGGATTTTGCCTTTGCCTCATCACCCATTTCGGTGATAATGCCTGCAACCTCAAGACCCATCCATTCGGGACAGCCTGCGGGAGGAGGATAATCGCCCTCTCTCTGCATAAGGTCTGCACGGTTGAGTGCCGCCGCGTGAATTTCGACAAGCACCTCCTCGGGCTTTATTTCGGGGTTGGGAACGTCGTCCCATCTGAGACTTCTGTCGTCGTTTACAAGTATTGCTTTCATTTGTGTTCCTCCATATATTTATCCATTTTTATATTTGCAGTATTGTCGGGTAATGAGAGGCTCTTAGGCAATCGGGACAATTCAAGCTCCAGACCCTTTTCAAGAGGCATAAGCTCGGACTGCTTCATTCCGGTTGCGTTGAGTATTTTTGAGTTATCCATAATTCTGTTAAAGAGTCTGTCGTAAACAAGCTGTTGCTTAGAATAAAGCGGATGCCAAGATATTATATCAAGAAATATGTCCTTGTCAACCCATTTGCAGTTCAAATTTCCGATTTTTTTATAAATTTCCGCAATTTCACCCCAAGTATGATGCTCGGAGGTGCAAACGGAATAGGCTTCACGGTAAGCCACGGGATTAAGCACAAGGCGTGCTATCATACGTCCGACGTCTCCGCCCCATGACATAGTGGCTTGAACGTTCATTGCTTCCTCGGGAAGAAGAAGCGTTTTCCCTTCGAGCATACGCTTGACAACGGTATCCATTTCAAGGGTTACAAGCTGGAAGCGTCTTTGAGAATACGTAATTGCAGGGCGTATTATCGTCCAATTGTTAAAGGAGGATGCCTTGAGATATTCCTCGCCTTGAGCCTTGTAGATGCAATAGTCTCCCGAGCTGAGCAGTATCTCGTCGCGAGATACGTCGAGAAGTCGGGGAGATGTTTCTCTAACGGGATGCTCCTCGTCTGCGTATACTCGATAGCTTGAAAGATAAAAATAGTGGTCGGTGTTCTTGAGATACATTGGAAGAAAGGCTTCGTATTCCGCACTTGTAGGATATACCATGAAGTCGATTATTGCATCGTAGCCTGACTTGATAAATTCCGACATTACGTCGTAATCCTTGGCGTTAAGCTTTGTGTATGTAAGATTTGGGTTGTCGGATACGGGAACGTAGCTTGCAACGACGTCAACCTTGTACCCGAGCGAGAGTAATTCGGGAACGAGATAAACACCCATTGCACCCGTTCCGCCTATAACGAGTATTTTTTTCATAATCAAACTCCTTCGGGTAAATTTTTAAAGCCTGCAAGCGCAAGCATTTCCTTTGCACGCTTGATTGTGGGCTGAGGACAGATTCCGTCACGGGAATTTTCAATAACGAGAAACATATCCGAGCCGATTGCAGGACCAAGTATTCTGTGTCTTTCGCAATGTGTACCGTTACAGAGAAACAGCGAAGGTATTCCGAGTCTTTCCTTAAGCACGACGCTTGTGCGCAGGTTGTTGAGAAGCTCGCTCTCTGAGTTGGCATCTGTCACTATTTTTGAAACGTCGGCGCCTCTCTCTCGGTGTGCCTCAGCGATTTTCAGTACCTCGTCGCAGTCGGCGTATCTTAAAACGTGAGAGGACATAAGCACCTCACCGCCGAGTGAGTGTATACGCTCAACGGCACGCATTTGCTTTTCGACAGCCTCCGCCTTTTCGGTAAATTCTCCGTTCACTCTGTCGTAAATATCTGCGGGGATATCCGCAAGCACGCCTCCGCACTGAATGGCGATGCATAAGCCCTCGACAAGCTCGTCGTCGGTAATGGGAAGCTTGTTGCCTCGGTAGTAGTTGGTAACGTAGCAGGGCTTATTCTGCATAGCATTGAATATTTTTTTAAAATTATTTTCGCAACGCTCCTCGACCTTGAGCATATCTATCTGAAAGCCGAAGGCATCCGTGCCCTGCTCTAAAATTTTGTCAATTTCGATAAGTATCTGTTCGGTCGTTGAGGACTTTAGCATTGCGGTGAGCGTAGGTCTGTCATTAATCAAAAATTTTGAAGCCATAGAATTCTCCTTTTCTTTCTTTAATAATATTAAAACGGAGGAGTGTAAAAATCAATGGCAATTATGACACACAATTTAGCCAAAACGATACAAGTGCTTGACAAATCAGCCTTGATACAGTATAGTATCCTTGAGGTGATAGAATGGAAATTCTGATAAAAAAGCCTTTAGAGGTGCTGAAAACTCATTTGAAATCGGGCAGCTATCATATAATGCACGGCAGGCGCTCGTCGGGTATAATCGTCGTACTACACGGAAGAATGGAATTTGTCTTTGACGAAATAAGCATACCGTGTGAATACGGTCACGGAATATATATTCCCGAGGGGGCTGAGTATACGATCAGAAGCTATGAATGCTCGGAAAATCGGGTATTTAATTTTTACGATGAGGCGGAGCGTGTACCCGTACCGATTGAAATCTCCGACACGGGTGCAATAGAAAGGCTCTTTGACGAGATAGAGCGTGAGCTTTTAAAAAGCAACTGCTCGCAAAATAAGGTGTTTTCACTTTTTTATCAGGTATTATCTGAGCTTTTCGATAAAGCGCCGTATCTTGAAACTGGTGAGAAATACGTAAGACTTGCCGAGGATATAATCGTAAAGGGCGTTTCCGACCCCTCTCTTTCCTGCAGGATGATTGCCGACCGCATAAGCGTCAGTGAGGTGTATCTGAGAAAGCTTTTTGCAAAACACAGAGAAACCTCTCCGTCAAGATATATTCAGAATATAAGGATGAGCAAGGCTCAAGCCTATCTTTCCGACGGCTATCCCGTAGGAGAAACTGCGGAAATGGTAGGGTATAGTGATATCTACCAGTTCAGTAGGGTATATAAAAAGCATTTCGGTTATTCACCGACCTTAACCGCACAAAAAAACAAACTATAAAATTAACGCCATCTCGTACTGAGATGGCGTTAATTTTTACAACGTTTTTAACCAAGCAACGATTTTCGGAACGTAATATTTGCGGTATCCCTCCTCGTTGGGATGTATGCCGTCTGCGTTGTAGGTGTATTTTTCACGCAACGGGTAAAGCTCACTTCCCGGCTTGAAGAAGATAAAGGGAGGTACGGTTGAGTTGAGGTCGAGGAAGGGCACGCCCCACTTCTCACAGCAACGCCTTGCCGCCCAGTAGTAGCTTTTTTCGGGAGGAGTTGTCACACTGAAGCCCTTTGAGGTCTGATGAGAGGCAATATATCCGTATTTTTTGCCCGCAAAACGAATGATGAGACGCTTGAGCATAAGCTCAAATGCACCGTAGAAGGTTTCCTCGTCAAGCTCGGCATCAAAGCCCTCCGAAAGCTGTCCGAGAGGAACTCCGTGCCCCGCATCGTTTGCTCCTCCCTCGATTATGGCGTAGTCCGCCTCTGCGTCCATTTTGTCTATCGTGTCGCTTATATAGTGGCGTGACTTACCGTATAAGCCAGGAACTCCGAAGGTGACGGTTGCACCGCCGACACCAATATTTTGCGTCCTTATCGAGCATTCGTTTTCTATTATAAGAGCATATCCTCCGGGACATCCGGTTCCCTGACAGATACTGTCACCGTTAAACGAAATGTATTTTCCCGCAAGAGAATTGTCCATTAAAGAGTCACCAGCCCTTTTTCATACATCTTCTGAATTGACATAAGTATTCCGAGCTTTGCGTGGGGGAAGGTAAGACCGCCCTGGAAGTATACGGCATAAGGCTCACGCATAGGACCGTCGGCAGAAAGCTCAATAGACGAGCCTTGTACAAAGGTACCTGCCGCCATTATTACCTCACTGTCATATCCCGGCATTGCCCAAGGCTCGGGAGTTGCAAAGCTATCTACGGGCGCCGCCGCCTGAATACCCTCGCAGAAGGCGCAAAGTCCTGCGGGAGTTTTAAGCTCGACCGATTGAATGATGTCGTGACGGTCCGTGTCTGAGGTGGGGAAGGTGTTGAAGCCTAATTTCTCATAGCAGGCAGAGGCGAAAATCGCTCCCTTCAACGCCGCCGCAACGACCGTCGGAGCCATAAAGAGTCCCTGATAAAGAGAGGTTGTAACGCTGAGAGTTGCACCTACCTCCTGACCGAGACCCGGTGCAGAAAGTCTGTACGCACAACGCTCGACGCATCTCTCACTTCCGCAGATGTAACCGCCTACGGGCGCAAGTCCGCCTCCGGGATTCTTGATAAGTGAGCCGACGGTCATATCCGCACCGACGTCACTCGGCTCGATTCCTTCGACGAATTCACCGTAGCAATTGTCAACCATACAAATAATTTCGGGATTTATGCTCTTTATAAGCTTGATTATTTCGCCAATCTGCGCAACCGAAAGCGTGGGTCTCGTCTTGTAGCCCTTTGAACGCTGAATGGTGGCAATCTTGATTTTGGGATTAGCCCTGACGTCACGCTCAATGGACTTGAAATCTATCGAGCCGTCGGGAAGAAGGTCTGTTTCGCAATAGTCAACTCCGTACTCGGCAAGTGAGCAGGGAGAGGGACGGATGCCGATAACCTCCTCAAGAGTGTCGTAGGGACGTCCGACGGGGGAGTAGAGTGTGTCACCGGGTAAAAGATTTGCCGAGAGAGCAACCGTGAGCGCGTGAGTGCCACAGGTAATCTGAGGACGGACGAGTGCCGCCTCGGAGTGAAATACGTCGGCGTAAACCTTTTCAAGCGTTTCTCTGCCGAGGTCGTTGTAGCCGTAGCCCGTAGTACCCGCAAAGCAAGCCGCACTTACTCGGTTTTTCTGCATTGCGAGAATTACCTTTACCTGATTAAGCTCCGCCATTCTGTCAATTTCGGCAAAACGGTCGGATATTTTTGCAATAGCCTCCTCACCGAGTGAGAAGACCTTGTCGTCGATTCCTATTTCCTTGAAAATGTTGTTCATTTGTTTTGTCCTTTACAGTGAGTTGATAAACGTTACGATGTAGGGGAATACGTATTTTTGAAGCAGGTCAAGCACGATGGGATTCAAAAATACGAAAATGGGTACGGGATAGCGGAATGCGGGCTTGGAGGTCTTGTGATTGAATATGACCATTCCGAAGAGTGCGCCGACTGCACCGAGCAAAAATGCGCAAAGCAACAACGAAAACTCACTCGTTCTGTACTTTGACCTTTTTGCCTTCCACTTGTCAATGCCGTAGATGAAAAATACGATTATGTTCCAGATGATGAGTACCTTTTCAAGAGTTAACCACATAATGCTTACCTTCTTTTTTCTTTTTTTGTCGGTTAATATTCTATCACAAAAGTGAAATAATGTAAAGCGGATTGATAAACGAAAAAAATATTTTTTGAAAAAACTCACGAATGGCTTGTTGCTGTACTGTTTTTTGGACATATTAGTGATTATAATGAGTGTGTAAAAAGAAAAAGGAGGCAATTTAAGATGATTGATTTTTACAAAAAAGCAGATGAGAAGAGACGAGGGGAGCTTGAATTTGTTCCCGAGGAAATTGAAGAAAAGTTTATGCTCCTTTTACTTTCCAAAAAGAACAAGCGCTCTAAAGCACCTCGCAAGGCTTCTGTTACAAATGCTGTAAAGCAATCTGTTGTACACTCTGCACCCGTAAGACCTCGCAGAGTATTTTGCGACGCGTATTACGAGCAGATAGTATAACGCAAACAAGGCTGAGTCGGTGACTCAGCCTTGTTTGTTGCCAAAGGCAGTGAAATTCGCTCATACGAGCGAGTGAAATGCACTTGCGTGCGTGAAATGTGCTAAAGCACGTGAAATGTTTCCCGTTCGGGAAACGTTAAGGAAGAAAACCGTACACGGTTTTCAAAAATTAATTATAATTAAATCGATATATAACCCTAAAAATGAATTGCC
>JAFYTG010000189.1 GCA_017558945.1 Clostridia bacterium | reverse complement strand
CGCAGTATGCCGCTATGTCAAGGATGCGGTGGCTAATGCTCCCGCAAAGAACAATATCCCCTTGGTGCAGATTGAAAGCAAGACAGCACAAATCAATGATGTTGTGGAGTTTGACATCGGGGAGAGATTGAAGGAAACCTTTGGTGTTGTTGTATCCGGTGTGGACATCGGGGCGATTGAGATTGACAAGGCAAGCGATGGATACCGCCAGCTTATGAGCGTTACCAAGGATATTGCGGGTGCAACAGCGAAAGCAGAGGCAGAAGCGAAAATTAAGGATATTGCTGACAAACAGCGTATTGAGGCAGAACACTATGAAGAATCTCTCCGTGTTCAGCGTGAGGAAGGACAGTACGCACAGCATATGCACACCCGTACTGCAAACTTCGGAGCATACCAAGTTGAAAAGCAGGCTGAGGTTGGCGTTGCAGGTGCGGAAGCACTTGGTCAAATGGGTGCAAATGGCGCAGGCAATGTCAATATCGGAGGCGGTGGCGGTGACGGCACGGGATTCAATATGGCTGCTATGATGGCAAGTATGGCTGTTGGCGGCGCTGTCGGTCAGAATATAGCAGGTGCTATGAATAATATGATGGGTGGTATCAATCAGCAGACGGCGACAGGTGCCGTTCCTCCTCCCATTCCTACGGTGGCATATCACATAGCCGTCAACGGACAAGCAACCGGCCCCTTTGATATTGCCGTACTTACACAGATGGCAAGTGCGGGGCAGTTCACCGCAGACAGCTTGGTGTGGAAAAACGGAATGGCTGAATGGCAGAAAGCGGGAGCAGTAGAAGAACTGAAAAATCTTTTTGCAAATGCTATGCCGCCTATTCCTAATACAACAGATAATAAATGATAATTGAAATTAATTGTAGAAAAATATGCCACGGGCGGAAAGCCTGTGGCATATTTTGGTAAAAGACATAATAAGACAAGAGAAATATGAAAAGGGTTATTTTATCCACATCATATTATCCTGAGTGGTGAAGTTTTCAAGGCTATAAAGGAAAAGCACGTCGGTGACTTCGTTGAGGTCAAGGAGTGTATCGAGAGGAGAGGTAAGATAGCGGAGGTCAATGAGGATGACCTTATCAAAATCCGTCGAGGCACATTGCACGAAGGAATGAGCAAAGGAGTCCTTGAGCATAAGCAGGACTCTGCCCGTATCATTCGCGGTCTCAAGCGTTACCATCGGCTGATTCGTGCCGAGGAAGTAGGAATACTTATCCTTAAGTCCGAGATAGGAGTCAAAGTACATTGACGGATATTTGGTGGTATTAACGCCGTCAAACACCTTGCAGGAGACGAAGGCGTCACCCGACGTAATTTTCTCAACTGTATCAGCCTTTATGGAAATATCTCCCGAGCGAGAGGTAAGAGTACCGTAAAAATCCTCTGCCACCGTTTCAAGCTCAAAGGTGTTTTCTGTATTTCTCCAGACGGAATAAACCGCCGAAGCGCCTTTACTCGTCCAGTGATGGTCGGTCTTATAGAAAGCCTCGTCAAGCGACATCGTGCGAAGCACGGGAAGGGTATCAACGGTGGTGACGTTATCAAGCCTTGAATAGATATCCTCAACAAGCGCCTCCTCGTCATTTGACGGGAAGAGAGAGGGCGCATCCTCGTAAAACACCGTAGCGGTAGACGGAACGAGTATTATCGAGGTTGGAAGGCTTGTTTTCTTTTGAAAGGCGTTGATTGCCGAAATGTTTTTTTCGACTGCCTTGTCGCTTACCTTGTCGGGAATATCAAACAGTGCGTTATTTCCTACGACAACGCCGTTTGATTCCTTAATGCCGAGAGCCGAGTCGGAGACTCTTTTGAGCTTTACCCAGAAATCTCTTGCAACGAAGCGGTCTGTCAGCCAGCCCTCAAAGTCCTGACCGTATTTACCCGACAGCACCGAGTCAACGCTTGCCTCGGGAAATTCTGCAAGCTCACGGTTTTCCCATTCCGAGAAATCGGGCTTATCCGAAATAAGCGTTCCCACAAGTCCCACGACGAGAAGCAGGGAAAAAACCGCAGTTATAATAATTGCTTCAGTTCTTTTCATACTGCCTCCTTAAAAACGGAAATAGATAAAGGGATTGTAGGTTGAGGATACCAGGTAAGCGGTACACAAAACGAGAATTCCCACAACGAACAAAACTCTCAATACGGGAGCAACGGAGCAATTTTCCACCCTCTTCCACAGATTTTTGCAAAGCGGAGTGGAAGCAATAGCGGCAATTACAAATATAATTGCATAATTTGAGAGAAGCCAGAGAGACTGACCGTCGGCAAATACTCCCGAGCCTCCGAAGAGCGCCTTGATATACTGACCGAGACGTGAAAGGTCCTCGTTTGCAAATATTACCCAACCGAACCACGCACAGAACAACGCCCATATATGAGAAACGAAGCGAGGAAGCTTGTCAAGAAGCTTTAAAAGGAACAGCTTTTCGGCAATGAGAAGTATTCCGAACCAAGCTCCCCACAAAACGAAGTTCCAGGAGGCACCGTGCCATATACCCGTGCAAAGCCAAACGATTGCAATATTGCGTATCTGCTTTGCAAATCCTCGACGGTTACCGCCGAGAGGGATGTAAACGTAATCACGGAACCAGGAGGAGAGGGAGATGTGCCATCTTCTCCAGAAGTCCGTAACACTTTTTGAAATATAGGGATAATTGAAGTTTTCGAGAAATTCAAAGCCGAGCATCTTGCCGAGACCTATTGCCATATCCGAATATCCCGAAAAGTCAAAATATATCTGGAATGAAAAGGCAACCGAGCCGATAAGCGCGGTGAGTACGGGAAGTGTCGCAAGGTCGTAGCCTGCAACCGTGTCCCAGATTATTCCGACGCCGTTCGCAAGAAGCACCTTTTTTCCGAGACCTACGACGAAGCGTATAACACCCTCGGCAAACATCGTGAGATTTTCACGGCGGTTTTTCATTTGGTCTGCAACCGTCTTATACTGAACGATAGGTCCTGCAATAAGCTGAGGGAACAGGGATACGTAGCATCCGAAGTCGAGAACGTTCTTCTGCACCTCGGTGTCACCTCTGTAAACGTCGATAACGTATGACATCATCTGGAAGGTGTAGAAGGATATACCGATAGGCAAAACGATTGAATCAATGAACGGGTCAAACGGGAAGGATATTTTGAAAATTGATGAAATATTGTCGAAGATAAAGCCCGTGTATTTGAAAAATACTAAAAGTCCGATGTCAATAACCGAAAGAACTGCAACTGTGATTTTTGCCCCGGTGGTTTTTTCACGGCTCTTGTAATGGGCAATAAGTCTGCCTGCGGTATAGTTTGTGATTATTGATACTATCATCACCACAATGTAGGAAGGCTCTCCCCATGCGTAGAAGAACAGACTTACTATGAGCAGGAAGGCGTTACGTGCAGCTCTTGGCAGAATATAGTATACCGCAAGGGTAAATACAAGAAAAATGAACAGAAAAATTAAGCTTGAAAATACCATACCGTCTCCCTTAAATCAGCAAATCTTCAAAGTAAACAAGAGTTTTTTTAATCGTTTCGGAGCTTGAGGTAAGCGCTACGGTAAAGCCCGCTTTTTCAAGAAGCATTTGCGCTTCAAAGTAAAAATCTCCGTTTATTTCAACGTGTGAGTCAACGATTACAGCACCTAATTCGTAAAGTGTATCAAGCACCTCGTCAAGACTTCCACCTGAGACTATAATGTCCGCGGTGTGCTGGGATATTCCGTGATTGTACTTGTACTCGTTGAGGAGCATATAAAGGTCGTGAGCAGGTGCCTCCTCACTCTCAAGTACTTCCTCCTTGACTGTTGTCCCCGATGCCGTTTCGGGCTCGGGCTTGGGTGACTCCGGCTCCATCGCAACGAAGTCCTCCTCGGGCTCTGCCTCCATAGGATAGTTGTAGTCGAACATATCGTTTGAGCTTCCGTCACTTGAATAGTCTTGGTCGTTCGCCGTAGTGCTTTCACTCTTTGTTACAAGTCCTATCTCCTCACGGTCAAACGCACCGTTATCGTTTACACTCTCCTTTGCAACGAAGCCTGAATTTATGGCAATCCTTGCAAAAAATCCGACTGCAACAAGGACAACGAATGCCGCGGCAATTTTTGTAACGTTTTTAAATAACTGACGGCGCTTTTCCTTTACGATTCTTGCCATAATTCTTCCCGTCATATTCTCGCTTGAGGCAAGAGAGCTACGCATCTTTTTTACAAGCTCGTATTCTTTTTTACATTCGGGGCATTCTTCAAAATGCTTTAAAGCTTCGTCGGGGACGGTATCTTCCCACATTAATTCGTGGAATCGGTTACAATCCATCATAGTGATACTCTTACCTCCTTTTTTTGAATAATCTTTTTGTCCAATACCGCGTTATCTGCGGGATATGACCGCCTCGAAATACGGAAGTATTCCATCGGCGCTCCTACCCTTGATGCCTTGTCTTGAACAAAAATCTTTATTCAAAACTGTCAAGCGGTAGAATTAATTGAAATTTTTGTCCAATACCGCGTTATCTGCGGGATATGACCGCCTTGAAATATGCAGAGCATTTGGCTACACGCTATTCCGTTTCTATTATCTTTGACGGAAAAAATTTATTTTAGTTCCTTCAAAAAGCGTTTTTTTCTTTCATTAATTTTAAAAGCTTTTCTCTTGCCCGACTTATACGGCTTTTGACCGTGCCCTCGGAAATGAGAAGCGTTTCGGCAATTTCGGTATAGGAAAGCCCTGCCTTTTCCCTGAGAAGTAATACCGTTCTCATATCCTCCTCAAGTGCGTTGAGACATTCCTCCAAAAGCTCGTTAAATTCCCGCTTGATATATTGCTCCTCGGGAGTCTCGTTCCCGTCTGCAAGTGTTTCGGGGATTTCCTCACACTCGTTTTTGTTGTTTCTTTTAAGAATATCAATGCAGGTGTTACGGCTTATCGTATATAAGTAGGTGGTGAAGGTGCTTTCTCCTCTGAAGCGTGACAGACCTTTCCACACCTTGAGGAAAACCTCCTGACAAGCGTCCTCGGCGTCCTGCTTATTCTTCATAAGCGACAGACATACCGACATTACGAAAGGCGTGTTGTATTGCACAAGCTCTTCAAAGGCGTGCAAATCTCCGTGACGGATTTTACTGATATATGATTTGTTAAGATTGTTGTCCATTTAACCCGTCACTCTCCTTTCGTCAGATTTTATAAAATAGTTTTAAGAATTTCGCAAATCTCGTTGTAGCTTGAGGCGTGGTTGACTCGGTTTCTTACCTCTGCCGCACCTCGCACTCCCTTTATATAGTGTGCAATCTGCGCTCTTGCCTCGGGTATTGCCCGAGCCTCTCCCTTGTCATGAAGGGCAAGAGACAGATGCTCTGTCATTGCCTGATACAAAGCCTCGCCCGTAGGAATTACGGGTGCTTCGTTTCCCTTCAGCACAGCGGAAATCTCGGAAAATATCCACGGTCTTCCAAGCGCTCCTCTGCCTATCATAAGATGGTCGCATCCCGTTTTCTCAAGCATTTCAAGAGCACTTTCGGGAGAGGTGATATCACCGTTTCCGATTACCTCCACCTTGACCGCGCGCTTGACGTCCGCAATAATATCAAGATTTACGGGAGGCATATACATCTGGTCACGCGTTCTTCCGTGTACGGCTATTCTGTCTGCGCCTCCCGCCTCGGCGGCAAGAGCCACCTCCACCGCATTGACGGTATCGGGAGAAAAACCGCGTCTTATTTTGACGCTGACGGGCAGACCTCCTGCTCCCTTTACGGCTGAATAAACGATTTTTTCAACCAGCGCGGGATTTTTCATAAGAGCAGAGCCCTCACCGTTTTTTACTATCTTTCCGACGGGACAGCCCATATTGATATCAAAGCCGTCGGGACGGCATTTTTCGGCAAGTATTGACGCTGCTTCCTCAATTATTTCGGGCTCTGATCCAAAAAGCTGTATGCGGAAGGGCGTTTCCTCGTTGCATCTTTTTGCAAGCTCAAGAGTCTTTTTGTCACGAAAGACGGTAGCCTTTGCCGAAATCATTTCGCTGACGACCTCGTCTGCTCCCCATCTTTTACAGACGGTGCGGAAGGCGGAATCTCCAAAGCCCGCCATAGGTGCAAGTATAAGCTTTGTGTTCTTGTAATTCATTTTTTACCTAAATTTTTTCAAAAAAATCAAACTCTTACTTGATTATAATACAAATTTATAATATAATCAAGAGAGGTGAGCAAATTTTTAATGATTGAGGGAATCTTATGCCAAATATATATCTTGACAACGCTGCGACAACTCCTCTTATTCCCGAGGTTGAACAGAGGATAAGGGAAAGCCTTTCGCTTTACGGTAACCCTTCCAGTCTTCATACACTCGGCTTTGATGCGGAGAAGGTAATATCCCGTGTGCGTGAGTCGCTTGCAAGGCTTCTCGGAGCGGGTCAGGTCGTCTTTACTGCCTCGGGCAGTGAGGCAAATAATTTAGCGCTTTTGTCGGGTGCTGAAAAAAACCGACGCGCAGGTAACAGAATAATAACTACGGACTCTGAGCATCCCTCGGTGCTTGAATGCTGTCGTGAGCTTGAGCGCCGTGGCTTTGAGCTTGTCTATCTTTCTACCCGAGGTGGCAGAATTGATATGAACGAGCTTGAGGCGGCACTTGATACGCCCGTATGTCTCGTCTCGGTTATGCATACCAACAATGAGACGGGTGCAATATATCCCGTTGCCGAAATCTCCAAGAGAGTCAAGAAGCGTTATCCGAGAGCGCTTATTCATTCCGATTGCGTGCAAGCCTTTTTAAAGGATAGCTTTACTCTGTCGGGACTCGGCGTTGATATGGTTTCGGTTTCCGCTCACAAGGTACACGCTCTTAAGGGAGTCGGTGCATTGGCACTTGCAAAGCCCTTGCCTCTTTCCCCTGTAATTTTCGGCGGAGGACAGGAAAAGGGACTCAGAAGCGGTACTGAAAACACTGTCGGAATCGTCTCTCTCGGCGCATCGGTTGAGACTCTTGCAAGAGACAGAGAAAGGGTTGAAAGGATTTCGGCTTTGTCAGATAAACTTGTGACACTTTTGTCCGAGGTTGACGGCGTGTCCTTAAATCTTCCCGAAAAGAAAAGCCCGACCGTCACAAACCTCTCGGTCAATGGCATCAGAAGTGAAACGCTTCTGCACGCACTATCGGCAAGAGGCATATTCGTTTCCAGCGGGTCTGCCTGCTCATCCAAGGCTAAAACAAGCTCGGTGCTCGAGGCGTTTGGTCTTGATAAATCGGGACTTGAGGGAGCTGTCAGGGTGAGTCTGTCGGGGCTTAATACCGAGGATGAAATAGAAGCCTTCGTTACGGCATTAAAAGAGGAAATACAACGCTTGAAAGGTAACAGATAATGAAAAGAACAATACTTTTAAAATACGGTGAGATAATTTTAAAGGGGGCAAACAGACGCGCCTTTGAAAAACAGCTTGCCGATTCCATACGCCGTCGTCTTAAGGGACTTATCGGTGAATATGAGCTTGAATATATGCAGTCTACCGTCTACGTAACTCCCGAGCGTGACGAGGACGTCGAGATAGCGCACGATGCTTTGTCAAGAATTTTCGGAATAGTGTCTCTTTGTATTGCCTACCGTGCCGAAAAGAGCATGGAGGAAATAATGAGAGTGGCACTTGAATATATTCCGCCTCATCTTGAGGGCTATCGCTCCTTCAAGGCGGATGCGCGCAGAAGTGACAAGACCTTCCCGTATACCACTCCTCAGATTATGATGGAGGTAGGCGGAGAGCTTTCCGAAAAATGTCCCGATATTGCGGTTGACGTTATAAATCCCGAAATAACCGTTATGATAGAGGTGCGTGAGAAATACGCATTCATCCACGCAGGAAAAACAATGGGCGCAGGAGGACTTCCGTACGGAACGGGAGGCAGAGGTCTGCTTCTTTTGTCGGGCGGAATCGATTCTCCCGTTGCGGGCTGGATGATGGCAAAGAGAGGCGTTGAGGTGGATGCGCTCCACTTTGAAAGCTTCCCTTACACCTCCGAGCGTGCACTTGAAAAGGTAAAGACTCTTGCAGGTAAGCTTTGCCGTTATACCGACAAGATGCATTTCAACAAGGTGTCTCTTACTGAAATTCAGGAGGCTATCCGAGATAACTGCGAGTACGATTATTTCACCCTTATTCTCCGTCGCTTTATGATGGAGATTGCCGACGAGGTTGCCCGCCGTGTAAATGCAAACGCACTGATAACGGGTGAGAGCATCGGTCAGGTTGCAAGTCAGACAATGCAGGCTCTTGCGGTAACCGATTGCGTGCCCTCCATCCCCGTGTTCCGTCCCTTGATTGGTATGGACAAGGAGGAGATCGTGCAGATAGCCCGACGCATTGATACCTTTGCGACCTCTATTGAGCCGTACGAGGATTGCTGCACGGTGTTCACTCCTCCTCATCCGAGAACACGCCCCGTGCTTGAAAAGGTAATTCGCGCTGAGGAAGGACTCGACCGTAAGACCCTTATCGAAAACGCACTCAAAACTCTTGAACATCAGGTGATATATAATGAAGCTTTTTAATAATAAGACCTATACCTATATTGTCGCAGGTCTCGGCAATCCCGGTAAGGAGTATGTATTTACAAGACACAACGCAGGCTACCTTGCGCTTGACTATATTTTAGAAAAGATAGGAGTCGGCTCGGGAAAGGTGAAATTCCATTCCGCTTGCTTTGACGGAGAGATAGAGGGTCAGAGGATACTCTTTATGAAGCCGCAGACCTATATGAACGATTCGGGACTTGCCATTGGCGAGGCGGCAAAGTTTTATAACATTCCTCCCGAAAACGTAATCGTTATTTTTGACGATATTTCTCTTGTTCCGGGTAAGATAAGACTTCGTCGCAAGGGCTCTCACGGAGGTCACAACGGAATAAAGTCAATTACGGCGCATCTTAATTCCTCGGATTTTCCGAGAATAAAGATAGGCGTCGGCTCTCCTCCTCACCCCGATTACGATATGAAGGATTGGGTGCTTGGAAGATTTCCCAAGTCAGACGAAAAGCTTATGTTTGACGCCTTCACTAATACTCACGCGGCTCTTTGTGAAATGCTGAGAGAGGGAATTGACACGGCAATGTGCCATTATAACTAAGGAGAAAAAGATGTTAAAAAGATTTTTGTCATATTACAAGCCACACAAAAGGATTTTCTTCTGGGATATGACGGCATCGCTCTTCGTTGCGCTTATTGCAATACTTTATCCGATACTTACTCGTGAAATGCTCAACGACCTCATACCCAACGGAAAATACAGTCTGGTGGTTTGGGCGGGTCTCGGTCTGCTTGCGCTTTATATCGTGCGTATGCTTCTTAACTATTTCATTCAGTATTACGGTCACGTTATGGGCGTTAAAATGCAGGCACAGATGAGAAGCGAGCTTTTCACACATCTTGAAAAGCTTCCGTACAGCTATTTTGACAATCACGAAACGGGTAAGCTTATGACCCGTATGACGAGCGACCTCTGGGAGATTTCCGAGCTTGCTCATCACGGTCCCGAAAATCTGCTTATTTCCACCATAACTGCTATTGCTTCCTTTATCTTTCTTTCAACCATCGATATCCGTCTCACTCTTGTTATTTTCGTTGCCGTACCATTTTTGCTTGTTGCGGCAATGAAGCTTAGAGTCAAGATGCGAAACGCCTTTAAGGAAAGCCGTGAGGCTGTCGGCAAGATAAACGCATGTATCGAGGGAAGCATCTCGGGTATCCGTACCACCAAGGCGTACAACAATTCCGCAAAGGAGCAGGAAAAGTTTGAGGAGGGCAACGAGGATTTTATCTACGCAAGATACAAGGCGTATAAGGCGATGGGTCAGTTTCACGCCTCCACTTCCTTTATTACCGATATATTCAACGTCATAGTGCTTATTGCGGGCGGATTCTTCTATTATAAGGGCTATATACTCTTCGGTGACTATTCGGCGTTCGTCGTATCGGTAAATATGTTTCTGTCTCCCGTTATGACACTTATCAACTTTATGGAGCAGTATCAGAACGGCGTTACGGGCTTTGAGAGATTTCTCGAGGTGCTTGATGCCGAGCCCGAAAAGGATAGTGAGGGCGCGGTTGATGCGGGAGTGCTTGAGGGTGATATAGAATTCCGTTCGGTGTCCTACGGCTACGACGGAGTACACGACGTACTTCACGGAATCGATTTGAAGCTTGAAAAGGGTAAGACGGTTGCGCTCGTCGGTCCGAGCGGAGGAGGCAAGACCACGGTTTGCCACCTTATACCGAGATTTTACGATATTGAAAACGGTGAGCTTTTCCTCGACGGAAGACCTGCCGAAAGCTATACTCGTGAATCCATCCGCCGTAATATCGGTATCGTTCAGCAGGACGTTTATCTGTTTAACTCCACCATCCGTGACAACATCCTTTACGGAAGACCCGACGCTACCGAGGAGGAGGTTATTGATGCGGCGAAGAAGGCAGGTATACACGATTACATAACCACTCTTGAAAAGGGCTACGACACCGAGGTCGGTGAGAGAGGCGTAAGACTTTCGGGAGGTCAGAAGCAGAGACTTTCCATTGCGAGAATTTTTCTCAAGAATCCTCCCATTCTTATTCTCGACGAGGCAACGAGTGCTCTTGACAATGCGACCGAGATACTTATACAGAATGCTCTCAACGAGCTTTGCGAGGGAAGAACGACGCTTATCGTTGCTCACAGACTTTCCACCGTGCAGTGTGCGGATGAGATAGTTGTTGTATCCGACGGAAGAATTACCGAGAGAGGAACTCATACCGAGCTTCTCGAAAAGGGCGGTGTTTACGCAGGACTTTACCGTTCTCATCTCAGAGCATAAGCATAATTTACTAAAAGGGCTTGACAAAAGTCCTTTTATTTGTTATAATTCCTTCGAATAATTTTCAAGGAGGATGATACGGATAATGGACGGCGACAGTTGCGACCCTGACGCGAACACTTGCTTTTTTAATAATAATGAAATAGATTTCGGCATATCTGCGCGCACTAAAGGTGTGCAGGTATGCCTTTTTGTGTCTATTTTTAGAAATGATGAGGTGTTTGCTTTATGACAGAATATATCCCGTATTTTATAGTTATGGCGGTTTGCCTTGTGCTTTCCGCGTATTTCTCGGCTACCGAGACGGCTTTTTCCTCGGTAAATAAAACTCGCCTTAAGGCTCTTTCGGAAAAGGGTAACAAAAAGGCGGACGTTGTGTTGGCTCTTACCGAGCAATACGACAAGCTCATTTCCACGATACTTATCGGTAACAACGTGGTTAACATCCTGCTTTCTTCAATGGCTACCATTGTTTTCGTAAAGCTCATTCAGGATCAGGACGTTGCGGCAACCGTTTCAACCGTTGCGGTAACGATAGTCGTTCTCATCTTCGGTGAGATAACGCCCAAGACCCTTGCAAGAAGCTTTGCGGAAAAATTCGCAATGGCAACCGTGCGCTTACTTAAGTTCTTTTTGATTCTTCTCACTCCCTTCAATTTCATCTTCTCCTTGTGGAGAAAGCTCATCTACGTGCTTTTCAAGGCGGAAGAGGAGGAGGGCGTATCTCAGGAGGAGCTGCTTATTCTCGTTGAAGAGGGTCAGCAGGAGGGAAGCATCAACGACGACGAGGGTGAGCTTCTTAAGAATGCTATCGAGTTTACCGACCGTTGTGCCGAGGAAATACTTACCCACCGTATAAACATTGAGGCTCTTCCCATTACCGCTACAAAGCAGGAGATTGCCGATTGCTTTACCGAAACACGCTTTTCGAGACTTCTTCTTTTTGAGGATAGCATTGACAACATTGTCGGCGTTATTCATCAGAAGGACTTCTACGTTAACGGCGGTATGTACAAGGGAGATATCAAGGATATTTCCTCCGAGCCCATTTTTATCAACCAGACCGAAAAGATTATGAGTATTCTCAAGAGACTTCAGGAGGAAAAATCTCATATTGCGGTCGTGCTTGACGAGTACGGCGGAACTCTCGGTATAGTCACTATGGAGGATATTCTCGAGGAGCTCGTCGGAGAAATCTGGGACGAGCACGACGAGGTAGTTGAGGATTACCGTGAGATTGGCGAGAGACTTTATCTCGTTGAGGGCGGTGTCAATATGGAGGATTTCAAGAGCCGTTTTGACCTTGACGATTTTGAGACAGACAGCGTTTCTCTCGGAGGCTTTGTTGCCGAGCGTCTTGAAAAGGTTGCCGAGGAGGGTGACCGACTTGAGACCGACTTCGGTGTTTTGACCGTTGAGGTTTGTGAGTCTCACAGAGTTACCTCTGTCCGTGTTGAGCTATTTGAAAAGAACGAGGATGACGAGGACGACAAGAAAAAGTCCAAGGATTCCGATGAGGACGGTAAGGAAGAATAATTGCTGTGGCGTGACTTTTGTCACGCCGTTTTTTGTACTAACGGTTAATTTTTTAATAAGAAAATTTTTTCGTATTGAGTTTTAGCATATAATGTGATAGAATGTATTACAGTCGAACAGTTTTGGAGGTAATTTTATGTCAAAGACAGTTTTATGTGTAATTTTTGGAGGAGCATCCAGCGAGCACGAGATATCACTTCGCTCTGCCGCAGGTGTTATCCGTAACGTTGACCGTGACAAATTTGAATTAAAAACCCTTGCCATCCTTCGTGACGGACGTCAGTTTTTATATAACGGAGAAGTTGACAAAATTGAGGACGGAAGCTACGTAGAGGATACCGAAAGGCTTTTGCCTGCGGTGATAAGCCCTTGTCCCGCACATCACGGACTTGCGGTATTCAACAAGGCAGAGGGAACGTTCAGGATAGAAAACGTAGACGTATTTTTCCCCGTTGTTCACGGTGAAAATTGCGAGGACGGAAATCTTCAGGGACTTTTAAAGCTTTCGGGCGTTAAATATATCGGCTCGGATGCCAGAGGCTCTGCGGTGTCGATGGATAAATCGGTGACAAAGGCACTTCTTGAAAAGACCGATATTCCCATGGCGGATTGGTATCTCTTCCGCCGTGAGCGTGATATAAACAAGAGCATTGCCGAGTGCGAGGCTCAGATAAGCTATCCTATATTTATTAAGCCCTGCGGCACGGGCTCGTCCGTCGGTGTTTCAAAGGCGGAGAACAGAGAAGCGCTTGTCAAGGCTCTTGATAATGCCTTTAAGTATGACTCGAAGGTGCTTGCCGAGGAGACCATCGTCGGCAGTGAGGTTGAGGTTGCCGTAATGGATGAGACGGTTGACGGTAAGAGGTCGCTTTTCGTATCTCTTCCCGGTGAGCTTGTAACGGGTGAGGGCTTTTACGATTACGACACCAAGTACAAAAACGATACGGCACAGTTTTATATTCCCGCACGCCTTTCTCCCGAGAAAATAAAGGAGGTGCAGGGCTATGCTGAGAAGGTATTCCGCACGCTCGATTGCAGAGGACTTTCGCGAGTTGACTTCTTTGCCACCGAAAAGGGACTTGTGTTCAACGAAATAAATACTCTTCCCGGATTTACCAGCATCAGTATGTATCCCAAGCTTATGGAGAATATGGGCATTTCCTATTCCGAGCTTATTACACGCCTTGCAGAATGGGCGCTTAACAATTGAAAGGATAAATAATGAAAAGGATTTTAACGGCACTTTTGCTTGTGATTGTTCTCTCGTTGACGCTTGTCACGGCGTTGGCGGATGAGACCGCACAGCCCGAGGAGGCTCTTGACTATTCCGCAATGTCGGATATCGAGAGGCAGGCAAGAGGCATCATTTACATAACCGAAACGATGACGTTTCAGGAATTTTACGATGCGATGTTAGCACTTGACGAAAGTGAACGACATATCAATTCCGATAAATTCGTGTATTTTTGCTACACGATTGAGGATCTTTATTATATCCCGACCACCGCCGAGGAAATATTCCGACAGTATGCCGATAAATTCAAGTACGTCAACACTAAAAATATGGATGAGGCGTATCAGAATCTGTTTTCGCTTCTTGACAAATACAGCTATTATCTGCCTCCGCAGTATTACGATTCCTTCTGGAATTCCACAACCGCAAAGGGAGTCGGAATTACCTTCGTTTACGATGAGACGGGAGATGTGTGGGGAAGTGTCGGCACATTCGTTGAGGGAGTTTCACCCGGTTCAACCGCTGCCGCTATGGATATTCGCACGGGCGACCGATTAACCTCTCTTATGGGCTATGACGTTTCAAGCTCACCCTTTTCCGCAGTTCAGGCAATTCTTTCCTCTCTCGGTGAGGACGATAATTATATCGAGCTTAAGTATGAGAGAATAGACGGTGAGGAGATTTCCGAGACCGACGTGACTCTTGAGCGTCGCGCGACGGTTTTCCGTGAATTCAGCTTCCATCTTTATCCCGATGACCGTGCGTTTGTTCTCCAGCTTTCAAGCTTTAAGAATCCCGATACCTATCTTCAGCTGATTGAACGCTTCAAGGAGCTTAAGGAGTTGGGCTACGTCAACGCAATTCTTGACCTCCGCGACAATTCGGGCGGAGACGTTTACGTTGCCTCGAATATCATAAGCGCGTTTATTGAGGATGAGGACGTGCCTCTCTTCACAATGGGACGCGAGGGCAAGCTCAATTATCACAGCTTTAAGTCAAACGGTGACGGTGTTGAGTTTGACACCCTTCACGTGCTTGTAAACGAGAATACTGCATCGAGTGCTGAAATTACAGCCCTTTGTCTTAAGCAGCACGCGGGCGCAACGCTCGTTGGCAAAAAGACCGTCGGTAAGGCAGTGGCACAGAGCGCCGCAACGCTGATTGACGATTCCACCTACGGTATCACAACCTTTGTGGCGTACGATTACAGAGGTCAGACCTATAACGAAAAGGGGCTTATGCCTACTGTGTATCTTGATAATCCCAGCATTAAATTTGAGTTTCCCACAGACCTTGAATGGTTTAATTACATCAATTACGTTGAGGCTGTTGACGGAGCAGAAAATGAGGTCGTTACGGCTCTTGAACGCCGTCTTGAGCTTATGGGCTTTATGAGAGGTGAATTCGTTGACGGCAAGTGGGATGAGCATACCACGAATGCGGTCACCTTCCTTCAGCTATCGGTCGGTCAGGAGCCTACGGGTGCCTTGACTCTTCCGCTTGTTAATTCAATTACCGATATCGTAAATACCTATAAGGATTACTACTATACGGTTGATAATCAGCTTAACGCTGTTCTTGCAAGAATATATTGATAATGTGGGCTAAGTCCGATGGGCTTAGCCCATTTATTAGCTTGCGTATGGCTTTTGAAGAGTGTCTGCTTAAGCGATTACGGACTCAATTATTACTGATTTTTCTCCGATTGCGTGAAAAAAACTGCCAATTTGTTGATTGTACTTGACAATTGTAGGGTTTTGATTAAAATGGAAAATGTGATAGGAGCATTTTCAGATTGTCTGTATTATGCTATTGATTATAATTTTAAGCAAGGAGAAAAAACAATGAAAAGAAGCACAAAGAATTCGCTTATTATGAGCGCACTTTCTCTTCTTCTCTGTGCGTCAATGCTTATCGGTACTACTTTTGCGTGGTTTACCGACAGCGTTACCAGCACGGGAAACGTTGTTAAGTCGGGTAATCTTGATGTAACTCTTGAATACATCGATGATTTGAGTATCGATCCTGCTGCTGCGGCAGATACGGATTGGAAGGATGCGGCTAAGGGCGCAATATTCAGCTATGAGCTCTGGGAGCCCGGCTTTACTCAAGTAAGACATATCAAGATTGAGAATGAGGGAACTCTCGCGCTCAAGTATGAGCTTAACATTATTCCCAGCGGAACCGTAACCTACGCTGACGGTGTAAGCCTTGCAGACGTTATCGACGTATATTACGTTGACCCTGCAATCAAGGTTGACGAGCGCACCGCTTTCAGCGATGACAACAAGCTCGGAACTCTCACCGAGGTCCTTGCAGGTCTCAACGCATCGGGCAACGGCGTTCTTGAGGAAAATGAAAAGGTTACCATAACTCTTGCACTTAAGATGCAGGAGGACGCAGGCAACGAGTATCAGAACAGATCTTTCGGAACCGAGTTCACCGTACAGCTTCTTGCAACTCAGTTTACCTCTGAGGAGGACAGCTTTGATAAGTACTATGACGAGGAAGCGGAATTCCCCGTAACCGCAGGCGGATACTCTGACGGAATTGCCGAAAAGAAGATCACCGTGGAAACCGATGAGGGTGATTCCGTATCCGTTACCGTTCCCGCAGGAAGTGAAGCGGGTAATTACGTCGTAGTAGTAGATAACAAGGTCGTAGGTGAGACCGCAAACGGTCTTGACAGCCTTGGCTACGACATCAGCCTCGAAAGAGACGGAGAAAAGGTTGCTGCTCAGGCGGGCGTTGAATATACCGTGGAAATTCAGCTTGACCAGCTTCTTGATATTGAGAAGATTACTCATAACGGAAACGAAATTACCGTTTATGACTATAATCCCGTTACGGGTATTATAAAGTTCAATACCTCCTCCTTCAGTCCCTTTGAGGTTACCTACGGCGAGCTTTCCGTCAACGGTAAGATTGGCGAAAATGCAATCGTTTACGGTCTCTTTGAAACGGGCGACTTCAATCCCTTCGAGTACGTTGCAGACGATTGTATTGTCGTTGATTACGTAAAGGACGGTAAGACCTGCTATGCGGTAAGCAAGAAGGCGGAAACTGTTATTGCCGTTTCAACCGATGAAGCTGTTGCTACTCTTAAGGCAAATCACGGCGATGATGTTTACGCAGTAAATGCTTCCGGCGGAAATCTTTGGAGGGTGTTTACTGCAAGCGGAAGCTATCAGTATGAAATTCTTAAGGGCGTGTCTTTTAATACGGTATATATAATGCCCGGTACATATAATGAGGCTACCACGATAGATATTGGCTTTAGTGTTGATATTGTTGGACTTGGTAATGCTGAGGACATTAAGGTTATAAAGGTGAGTGGCACTACTGATAAGACTAGCGCGACTAATCGACACCTCTTTAACTGCGGTGGTGCAGTTACACTAAGCGAACATATTCAAGTTACAATTAGAAATCTGTATTTAGATGGAACTGCAAACAACTACTATAAAAATAAGTTGGGCATGAAGCTTTCTGCCGACAATGCATCGGTACAGTCAATTCGCTTGTCAAAGGTTAAGTGCTACGATCTTATTGTTAACGATGGCAATTATCCCTTCTACGTTAATGGAAAATCCGATAATCGCGGTGCTTATATGTATGTTGAGAATTGTACCTTGATTGGTAACTTTAAATCCGATACTACTGCTTATGCAGCTCCCTGTGCGTTGTATTATAATAATTTGACTTGCAATAACGGCACACAGAACGTAACAGTTAACGATAGTTTTTGCAAGAACGTTGTAATGGAAGCTGACGATTGGGATTGGATGAATTAATTTAAAATCGAATATCACATAACAACAAAAATAGGGACGGCAGAAGCCGTCCCTTATTTTGTGTATATGTGGGAATTTGTTTGGATTATATACCGAGAAGAACTATTGCAACAATACCGATGATAATTGCGATCCAAGCCTTGAGTGAAAGCTTATCCTTGAAGAATATCCTTCCGAAAAGAGCCGCTAAAAGAATTGCACCGCCGTTGATGATGGGAGACTGTACTGCGGCGGGAATGGAGTGCTGATAAAGGATAGTCTGGGGGAATACGTTAGCGCTTATGGTAAGTGCAAGACCGATTGCGGGAGGAAGGAGTCTTACGCTGTTTTGCTTGATTTTAGTGCCGCCCGTTGCAAGAAAGATAATAAGAGAAATAATTGCGGCAGAGCCAAACAGTATTACGTAGAAGATAACCGATTCATTCTTAACGGCAAAATGCTCCTGGAGACGAATACAGTAGGAAATGATGGAGTTAGTGATAAAGGTAAGGGTGATGTAAAGAATCCATTTCTTGTTGATGCCCGTTTCTCCCTCTCCCTTATTTCTCGAGGTGAGAACGTAAACCGAGATTGCCATAAGGATTATGCCCGAAAGAGTGATAAGACCAATCATATCACCGGGGAAAATGAGACAGTAAAGAATGGGTGCGAAGTTTGAGAAGTTCAAAAGCACCGCGGAAATGGTGAAGGGGCCGCTCTTTAGTGAGAGAATGTAAAGATAAGCCGCCGCCGAGAAGCATACGCCTCCGATAAGTGCCGTTATAAGAGTGGGAAGGGTTGCAACGAAGGATATTTTGGTAATAAAACCTGCGACCGTGTATCCGATTGCGGCAATCAGGAAGTAGAAGAAGCAGAGAAGTGCGGGTGAGCTTTTAGGGTCTGCCTGTCTTTCCGAGCCCATTTTGTAAAATACACTACCCGATGCAAGACCGAGCATTGAAATAATAAACGCAATAATAACGATAGCCATTTTGTAAACCTCTTTTCATAAAATCAACCGAATTGTAACATAAATAAGGGAATTTGTCAACAGAGTGGACTAAATATCCTATGCTCGCTTGAAGGCGTTTCGGTATTCTGTCGGAGTTGCTCCCGTTTGCTTCTTGAAGGCTCTTGCAAAATAGGAGGAATCGGCAAATCCGACGCCTCGCGATATTTCCTCAACCGACATATCCGTTCCTGAAAGATATCCCATAGCCTGATATATTCTCATTCGGTTGAGGTATGCAAGCGGAGACAGTCCGAAGCAATCACCGAAGCGCTTGACGAAGTAGGTCGGATGCATAAAGACGAGAGAGGAAAGCTCTGCGAGGGTGATTGGAGAGGAAATATTATCCGACATATATTCAAGCACGGGCTTGAAAAATCCCGTATCCGCACCGCCTTGTTTCTGTCTTTCATCTGCGTATATTTTTATAATCGTAATAAGACTTGAGCAAAGAGAGACTCGGTGCAAGGGTGATTGATTGAACTCCTCGTGGCAGGAGCTTTCAAAAAGCCTTACGGCTTCGTCGGAGTGAAGGTCCACTACGAAATTTCCGTCGGCAAGACCGAGCGTCTGCATAAGGTTTTCACCGTCGGCTGTGGCGTTAAAGCGAAGCTCGTACATTGAAAAGCTTTTGGAAATCTGAGTATACTGTCTCAGCTTGCCCTTTGGCAGAAAGGCAAGCTGACCGCTTTTTACGACGTGGCTCTGACCCGCGACGTTCAAAAAGCACTCGCCCTGAGTGACCAGAAAGAAGACGTCAAAATAGCCTACGTGTCCTACGCTGTCCCCCTTCCATACGATTGGAGGTGTATAAAGATGCACACTTTCGGGCTCAAGACCTATATTTTTAATTCCGAGAAAAGAAACGGGCATAAAGACCTCCTAATTTTGTCCTGCCTATAATAAAAAAATGCTTATGATACTTTAAAACGTCTACAATAAAGCAATATTTAATATTGCATCAAGTATAATTTTGTACTGAAAATCATAAAATTATCACTTTACTTTTTAATGCTATCACAATATAATGAAATTGTCAATCAGTAAAGGAGCAGGACTATGAAAAAATACGTTATAGTAGGCTGCGGATACAGAGGTATAATGTCTTATGCCGTTCCAATGGTAAAGGAGTACGGTGACTGTGCAGAGCTTTGCGGTGTTTACGACGTAAACAGAAAAAGAGCCGAGCTTGTCAGCGAGTACGTCGGGAAAAGCATACCCGTTTTCGACAGCTTTGAAAAAATGCTTGAGGAGGTTGCGCCCGATACGGTAATCGTTACAACGGTAGACGCCTTTCACGACGAGTACACAATAAAATCACTTTACGCAGGATGCGAAGTCATTTCCGAAAAGCCCTTGACCACCACCTTTGAAAAGGCTCTTGCCATAAAAAAGGCGGAGGAGGAAACGGGCAAGCGTGTGACTGTAACCTTCAATCTCCGTTTCCATCCCGTTTTCAGAAGGGTTAAGGAGGTTATAAATACGGGTGTTCTCGGTGACGTTTTAAGCGTGCATTATCAGTGGATGCTGGATACCGAGCACGGTGCGGATTATTTCCGTCGTTGGCACCGTGAAAGACGTAATTCAGGATCTCTCCTGATACATAAATCCACCCACCATTTCGACCTTGCAAACTGGTATCTTGACGATGAGCCCGAGGCTGTCAACGCCTTCGGTACACGTCGCTTTTACGGTCCCGTGACCGAAAAGAGAGGCGAGAGGTGTCACACCTGCCCTTATGCCAAGGAGTGTAAGTTCTATTTTGATATAGAAAAGCACAAGGATATACGCCGTATATATTTTGATTGCGAGGATGCGGACGGATATTGGCGTGACCGTTGCGTATTCTCTCCCGATATTGATATTGAGGACAGCGTATCAGTCAGCGTAAAGTATAAAAAGGGTGCGGTTATGAGCTATTCTCTTACCACACATTCACCGTTTGAGGGGGCAAATCTCGTTATAAACGGAACGCTTGGCAGACTTGAGCTTTCAAAGTTCTGGTCGGGCAACGTCGGTGATTATTCCGATAAGGCTTCAAGACCTATGATGAAAATTTATGACAGAACGGGTGAGGAGATTACCTATAAGCTTCCCGAGGGAAGTGCCGAGGGGCACGGAGGCAGCGATACGCTTCTGCGAAATAACCTTTTCCGTGGCTATACCGACGATCCTCTTGGACAGATGGCAGACCTTCGTGCAGGTATGATGTCTATCGGCATAGGAGCGGCGGCAAATATATCAATGGCTGAAAACAGACAAGTAAATTTGAACGAATACTATAAATAAAGGAGAAGAAATATGGAAATCAGAATTTGTAAAAACAGTAAAGAGCTTGGAAAAAGCGCCGCAAAGCAGGTGGCTCAGGTGCTTCGTGAGGTTATAGCGGAAAAGGGCGAGGCAAGAATCGCTCTTTCTACGGGTGCATCACAGTTTGATACACTTAAGGCGCTCGTTGAAGAGCCTGATATTAAGTGGGAATGCGTTGAGATGTTCCATCTCGACGAGTACGTTGACCTTCCCGAAACGCACGTTGCAAGCTTCCGCAAGTATCTCAAGGAGAGATTCGTTGAGAAGGTCGGAACGCTTAAGGCAGCTCATTTCGTTGACGGTACGGTTGAAGGAATTGCAAAGCTTACCGAGGAGATACGCCGTGCACCCATTGATATCGGTCTTATCGGTATCGGTGAAAACGGACATATTGCATTCAATGACCCGCCTGCAAACTTTGACACCAAAGAGGCGTATATCGTGGTTGACCTTAATGAGCGTTGCAAAAAACAGCAGATGGGTGAGGGATGGTTTGCAACCATTGACGACGTGCCCAAGCAGGCTGTATCTATGACCGCTTATCAAATAATGCTTTGTAAGAGGATAGTATCCTGCGTACCTCATAAGGTAAAGGCAGAGGCAATCAAAAACACCCTCTCGGCAAAGGAGACAACGAATCTCGTTCCCGCAACTCTCCTCAAGGAGCATCGCGACTTCATTCTTTATATTGATGAGAACAGTGCGAGTGAGATTTTAAGCATATGAGCATTCTTGAAAAAATAGAAAAATATACGCCGACGGACGATTTTTACGCCATTGACGATAAGCTTTTTCTACATATTTTAAGACGCAGTGACAAGGCGTTTGACCGCGCAGATAAGCTCCGTGACCGAGTTAAAACCCTTGAGCAATTTGAAAAATACCGCCGTCGCGCAATAAACACCTTTAAAAAGAGCGTGGGCAAAATACCCTACGATAAGTCTCTTCCGCTCAACTCCCGTGTGGTAAAAAGCTTTACCGACGATGGCTTGAGTATTGAAAATATCGTTTTTCAGTCGAGGAAAAACGTTTTCGTTCCCGCGACTCTCTATATGCCCGAGAATGCTGACGGCAAGCTTCCGACAATTCTTTTTCAAGGAGGACACGCCTCCTCGGGCAGATTTCATGCACAGTATCAGGCGGTGTGCAGAATTATTGCCAAAACGGGTTTTGCCGTGCTTGCCATTGACCATATAGGTCAGGGCGAGCGTCAGGGCTATTCCGAGATACCTATGATGCGTGAGTCTCCCTGCTACGAGCACGAGAGGGTAGGAAGACAGTGTATTCTGAACGATACCAACGTGCTGAAATATTTCATTTCGGATGCAATGCGCGCCATTGACTATATCGAGTCCCGTCCCGAGCTTGACGGTGAGCGTATCGGTGCTACGGGCAACTCGGGAGGCGGTACTATGACCTCTGTCATATCTATTCTGGACGACAGAATAAAGGCAACCGCACCGGGTACGTTTATTACCACCCGACGTGACTATTTCTCCGCAGGCAGCACGCAGGATGCAGAGCAGGTATGGGAAGGAATTACGAAAAATAATTTCGACCATTTTGAGCTTATTTCCGCCTTTTGCCCGAAGCCCTATCTCATTTTGGGGGTTAAGAGTGACTTCTTCTGCCCCGAGGGTACCGCAAGGGTTTTTGAAAAGGGAAGAGAATTTTACAGACTCTTTGGCTGTGAGGATAACCTTCGCATTGCGTGGGATGATTCCAAGCACGCCTATACGAAAAATCTTGCTTGCAGTGCGGCAGAGTTTTTTGCAGAGGTACTTGACGGAAGGAAGGCTTGCGCCAAGCCCGACGTGAAGGTTTTTGACGACCCGTCACCTCTTTATACCTCTCCCGACGGAAGCATTTATTCGGCATATCCCGAGTATACCACCGTGTATGAGGAAAACCTTGCCGAGTATAAAAAAAGAAAGCCCTTGAAGGACTCTGCAGAGCTTCTCCGTGAGAAAATATATTTTGAGCGTGAGGAGGTTGAGCCACGTGTCCGTTATCTTTTCAAGGACTCGCTTGAGGGAACTGAAATTCAGCGTATTATGTGGTTTGGACAGCGTGAGCTTGCCTCTTACGGCGTTTTGTTTTCTCCCGAAAATACCAACTCCCTGCCTGTGACCGTCTGTCTCTGGTCGGGTGGTACGGATAAGCTTGTCGAGCATAAGTCTGTAATATGGGATATTCTGAAAAGCGGCAGACGTGCGCTTGTAGTTGATCTTTCGACTATGGGTAAATGCTCACCGCGTGAAATACTGAATAATGCGGGTCGCTTTAACACGACCGTCAGACTTTCAAAGGAGCTTTTGTTCCTTGGAGACAGTCTTCCCGCACTTATGACGTATGATCTTATCAAAACTCTTGAAATGACAAAAAATGAACTTGACTCAAGTGACGTTTTGTTATATACTGAAGGTGTATACGGCGTGTTTGCCGATATACTTGAAAAAACGGGCTTCGATGTCAAGGTGCAATGTCACAATAAGGTGACGGCAGAGGATATTATCACCGACCGACTCTATTCCGAGGAGGATATAGTTCAGGTGACAATGACGGGACTTGCCCGACTTTTAGGGGATTGAAATGAAAACGATTATTTATAACGCGAGAGTTATTATATCCGACAGAGTTATAGAGAACGGCTACGTTGCTTATGAAAACGGAATTATAATCGGTGTCGGAGAGGGCACTCCCAAGCTTGAGGGCAATCTCATTGATGCCGAGGGAAGATTTTTGTCGGCGGGATTTGTTGACATACACTGTCACGGAGGCGGAGATGCCGACTTCAACGACGGCGGTGTCGAGTCCTATATAATTCCTGCCGAGCTTCACGCAAAGCACGGTACTACCACTCTTGTGCCTACCATTACAACGGGTCCCGTTGAGGACGTTGTAAAGGCGTTTGAATGCTTTGCCGAGGCGCGTGACTCCGAGCATCTCGGTGCAAGACTTGTCGGTATTCATATGGAGGGTCCTTACCTTTCTCCCGAGCAGGCAGGTGCGCAGGACCCGAGATATATCCGCAAGCCCACTCCCGAGGATTATGAATATATTGTGGAAAAGTCAAACGGTGCTATAATCCGTTGGACGCTTGCTCCCGAGCTTGAGGGTGCGGATGAGTTTGCCGCATATCTCAAGAAGCAGGGAATTATTGCCTCCATTGGTCATTCCAACGCCGTGTATGCCGACGTTGAAAGGGCTTATAATAACGGCGTTGAGCTTATGACTCACTTTTACAGCGGAATGTCCACCATTACCCGTGTTGACGGTTATCGCAGACTCGGAGTTATCGAGAGCGGTTACCTCATTGACGGAATGAACGTCGAGGTTATTGCCGACGGTCACCATCTTCCCCGTGAGCTTCTTTTGATGATTTATAAGCTCAAGGGAGCTGACCGCATCGCACTCGTCACAGACTCTATGAGAGGTGCGGGAATGCCCGACGGTGACACGGTGCTTGGAAATCGCGAAACAGGTCTGCACTGTATAATCGAGGGCGGTGTTGCAAAGCTTCCCGACCGCACTGCGTTTGCAGGCAGCGTTTGTACCGCAGACAGACTCGTCCGTACTATGTACAAGACGGTAGGCGTGCCCATCGTTGAGGCTATACAGATGATGACTATAAACCCTGCGAGGCTTATCGGCATCGACGATAAAACGGGTAGCCTTGAAAGAGGACTTCGTGCCGACCTTGTGCTTTTCGACAGCGATATCAACGTGAAAATGACGATTGTCGGCGGAAAAACTGTGTATAAAAATTAAGAATTATGATTGAAAGCCGTCTCGCAAGAGACGGCTTTCTTCATTTAATATTTGGACGGCGGTTTTCCGGTGTGCTTTTTAAAATCCCTTGAAAAATCGTAGATGTTGGAATATCCGAGAGTGTGAGCTACGTCGGCAATACTGCCGAAGTCACTTTTCAGCATCTCACAAGCCTTTTTTATGCGCAGACCGTGTGCGTAGGCAATGGGGGATTCGCCCATAACCTCGCTGAAAAGCTTGCGAAAGTATACGCAGGAAAGCCCCGTCAGCTCTGCAAGCTCATCGTTTGTTATCTGTGTGTCGTAATGCTTGGCAATATACTCAAGCGCAGGTGTTATTCTTGAAAGCTTGTCGGTTGGTTGATACGACTTTGAGCGCTGAGTCAACGAAAGTATTACGGAATAAACGTCGCGTATTGCCTCAAGCTGAACGGTAGGTGTGTTTAGCGTCATAATGTATTCAAGTCTTTGAAGCTGCTGGAGATACTTGTCCGAGCTTTTGACGGGAAAGCATATAATGCTTTCACACTCGAGGTCACTCTCAAACTCGGTTATAATAAAATGTCCCGATTTTGTGCATGTCCATTCGTAAATGCATCCCTTCGGAAGAATGATGAGGCTTGACGAGTCGGAAACGATTTCCTTGCCGTTTTGCTTGTATACGGTTTCTCCCTCATACTTTAAAACGAGCGCCCATCCCGGTCTTTTTCCCTTTTTGCAATGTACTCCCTCGGCGGTAAAAAGCTTTGTAGTCGAAAGCACGCGCTTGATAATCAGATTTGATAAAACGCTTTGACTCATAAAACACCTCAACATTTGATATTGCAAGTTAATAATAACTCTAAAATTAGAAATAGTCAACAGTTTTGTATCATAATTGATAAAAACATCAAATGTGATATTTACAAATTATACATTGTAATGCATAATTTAACCGAGGTGAGTTTATGAAAAAAATTACTACTGTCAGAACTCCTGCGCTTGCAGGCGTTGTAAGAGAAGCAAACGAAAGAGCGGCAATTGCCGAAATTAAGAATTGCTTTTATCACGGCGCGGATATGATAGATTTGCATATGTCCTGCCTTGATAAATCCGACGTTGATACACTTAAAAGAATAGTTGACTCAACGCCCTTGCCCGTTCTTGCGCTCAATTATAATATGGGCTCAAGCTGGGAGCCTCTGAATCTCAACGAGGAGGACAGAGTGGCTTATTTCAAGCGTGCGATTGAGGCGGGTGCGGCAGGTATTGATATGCAGGGCTACACCTTTCACGCTGAGTCAAAGGCTCAATATCTCGGGGACGAAGGACATTCCTTTGCCTCGGTCAAGCCCTTTGAGGTCGTAACCGATTCCGCAATAATCGACAAGCAGTGCGAGCTTATCGAGTGGGTACACGGTCACGGTGCTGAGGTGCTTTTATCCTGCCATCCGGGTAAGGTTATGAATTGTGAGCAGATAGTGGACCTTGCTCTTTTTCTTGAAAAGAGAAATCCCGACGTCATAAAGCTTGTGTCTCTTGCCGAGACCGACGAGGACCTTATCGAAGCCTTCAAAACTATGACAACACTTAAAAAAGAGGTCAAGACCGCAGTTTCCTTCCACGTCGGAGGAGCGAAGGGAGACCTTTCGAGGATTATCAACCCCATACTCGGCGGTCATATGATATTCTGCGTTGACTCTTACGACTCAAACAGCACCTTGGGTCAGCTTGACCTTCAGACCACCCGTCAGATTATCGACGGCATGAAAAAGGTCGGCGGAATGATATGAAAAAAATAAAGATAGGTCAGCTCGGCATAGGTCACAATCACGCCGATGGACATATGCTTGGGTTAAAGAACAATTCCGATTGCTTTGAGATAGTCGGATATGCCGAGCCCGATGAGGAATGGGTGAAAAAGCGTGGCGGACTTGAATGTTACGACGGTGTGCAGAGACTTGAGGTGGACGAGCTTCTTGAAAAATGTGATGCCGTCTGCGTTGAGTGTGACGTCTGGAATTTGACAAAATGGGCACAACGGTGCGTTGATGCAGGTAAGCACGTGCACATTGACAAGCCCGCAAGCGGTACGCTTGAGGAGTTTACCCATCTTATAGAAACGGCAAAAGAGAAAAATCTCATCGTGCATATGGGCTATATGTACCGACAAAATCCCGCAATCAAGAGAACACTTGAGATGATTCGGGCAGGTGAGCTTGGTGAGATATATCAGGTTGACCTTGAAATGAGCACCTATCATTCTGCGGAATACCGTGAATGGCTCAAGCACTTCAAGGGCGGTAGTATGTATATATTCGGAAGCCATCTTATCGACCTTGCACATCTTATACTCGGTGAGCCGAATAAGGTGCATTCCTTTATCAAGCAGACAGATTTTAAGGGCGTGCATACCGATGACAACTGCTTTGCGGTTCTTGAATACGATAAGGCGATTGCGAAAATTACGAATCTTTCGGTCGAGGTAAACGGCTGGGGAATGAGACGAATGGCGGTAATGGGTAGTCGTGGCACGGTTGAGATCAAGCCTCTTGAGCTTGACGTTGAAATGTATTTTTCAAGCATTGACTTTGCGGATAACGCTTATAAGAATATAAGACGGAGAATAGATATTCCCGATATGCCTGCACGAAATCGCTATAACGATATGATGCGTGAGTTTTACGACCTCGTGACAGGTATTAAAATTGATGAAAAGCTTTATGCTCACGACCTTGCCGTGCAGAAAACCTTAATGCAGGCAACAGGTGAGAAAATTTAACAATAAAGGAGTAGCTTATAATGAAAAAGGTAGCATTTATTACGGGTGGCGGCGGATTTATCGGAGGTGCCACCGCAATTACTCTTGCAAAGGCAGGTATTGCCGTTGCGGTAGGTGATATAAACCGCGAGACAGTTGACCGAGTGGTCAACGTTATTCGTGAAAACGGAGGCGATGCAATCGGGCTCGTTTATGACGTATCCAATTCCGCTGAGGTTAACGAGGCTGTTGACACCACCGTCAAGAACTTTGGCAGACTTGATATTATGGTACACGTTGCAGGCGGTAGTGCAAGACTTGCGGGTCCCGGTAAGTATGCGCATCTCGTTGACCAGGAGGACGAGGTCATCGATCAGGTTCTTAAGGTCAATCTTTACGGAGCATTCTACGCAAGCCGAGCTGCAGCTCGCGTAATGATTAAGCAGGGCGAGGGTGGACGAATCATAAACTTTGCTTCAACCGTCGGTATTAACGGACTTGCCGGAGCGGTTGACTATGCCGCTTCAAAGGGCGGTATAATGTCTTTTACAAAGGCTCTTGCCAAGGAGCTCGGTCCTCATAAGATAACCGTCAATGCGATAGCACCCGGTGTTGTTTGTCGTCCCGAGGTTGACACTACGACTCCCGACGGACATCATTACGCCTACGAAACGAATTTTCTCGGCGAAAAGTGCACTGCAGAGGATATCGCGTATATGGTAGAGTATCTTGCCTCCGACAAGGCAAGAATGATCACGGGTCAGACCTACGTTATTGACGGAGGCAGAGCCCTTTCTATGAAAGGATCAGACTGATATGAAGGCAATGCTCGTTGATGAAAACAGAAATCTCGTATGGAGTGACGTTCCCGCCCCCGTCATAAAGGACGACGAGGTGCTCGTTAAAATTTATGCAGCGGCGCTTAACCGTGCCGACCTCTTGCAGAGAGAAGGAAAATATCCCTCTCCCAAGGGCTGTCCTGAGTGGATGGGACTTGAGATTTCGGGAGAAATCGTTGAGTTAGGAAAGAGCGTTAGCAATTGGAAGCTCGGTGACAAGGTGTGCGCTTTGCTCGGAGGCGGAGGCTACGCCGAGTACGTTGCCGTAAAACACGATATGCTTATGCCCGTCCCCCGTGGGATTACTATGGAGGAGGCATCCTCACTTCCCGAGGCATACGCTACAAGCTATCTTAATTTGTTTATCGAGGGACACCTTGAGGCAGGTCAGACCGCCTTCATCCCTGCAGGCGCATCGGGTCTTGCAAGCGTTGCAATTCCTATGGCAAAGGCTTTCGGCGCAAGGGTCATTACCTCGGTGCTTTCGGATGAGATTGCCGAAAAGATAAAGCCTCTCGGTGCGGACGTTATTATTAATTCCACAACTCAGTGCGTTGAGGAGGTTCTCAAGGCGGAGGAGGAGAGAGGTACTCCCGTCAGCGTTTCTATGGACTGTCTTTCGGGTGAGACCCTCGGCAAGAGCCTTCCGTATATGGCGGAGGGCGGCTATTGGGTGGTAATTTCCACCTTGGCGGGAATTGAAACCACCGTTCAGCTTCGCCCCCTTCTCACAAAGGGACTTCATCTTGTGGGAAGTATGCTCAGAAAACGTACTCCCGAGTTCAAGGCGTGGCTCCTTTCCGAGCTTGTAAATAACGTGTGGTGCAAGCTTGAGAGCGGTGAGATGAAGCCCTCGATATATAAGGTGCTTCCCATTGAAGAGGCGGAGGAGGCTCACGCAATTCTTTACCGCGGAGAAAATATCGGTAAGGTGGTACTTAAGATTGCAAAAGAGTAAAGCGCTTATATTGTCCCTTTTCGTAATGCTTTTATGGGGCACGCTGTTTCCGACGGTCAAGCTCAGCTATTCTGCGTTTGATATAAGCACGACGGGTGATATACTCTTTTTTGCAGGTATGCGATTCGTCGTTTGCGGAGGGGTGATATGTCTTTTTTCACTCATCACCGACAAGGCGTCCTTCAAGCCTGCTAAAAGCTCAATCCTTCCCATATTGCTTGCAGGACTGTTTTCTATCATTCTGCATTACGCCTGCACCTATTCGGCGCTTCAGCTGACCGACAGCTCAAAGACCGCAATTCTCAAGCAGGTCGGCGTGCTTTTCTACGTTTGCTTTTCCTCCCTCTTTTTCAAGGACGATAAGCTGAGCGTTAAGAAGCTTATAGGTGCGCTTCTCGGCTTTGCGGGAATTATCGTCATCAATTTAAACGTTGACGGCGTAAGCTTCAATATCGGTGACCTGCTTATAATCATCGCATCGTTCTGCAGTGTCTTTTCAAGTATTATAAGCAAAAAGGTATTTGTTACGGTAAAGCCGATTACCGCAACGGGAATATCCCAGCTTTTCGGTGGAATCGTGCTTGCAATAATCGGAAGAGCAATGGGAGGCTCGATGACGGTTACGGCATCTTTGTCCTCACTTCTGTTCGTCTATATCTGCATAGCGTCGGTCGTAAGCTATTGCATCTGGTTTACGGTGGTTAAAAGCGGAGAGCTGTCGAGGCTTTTTATCATCAAGTTTGCCGAGCCTGCATTTGCATGTATTTTCGGCGCAATGCTGTTAAACGAAAATATTTTTCAGTGGCAGTATATTTTATCCTTCCTCTTTATTGCAGGCGGTATTTATATTTCCAACAAATAAAAGCTTCCCTATGCATTCCTCTCATGTCTTGCTCTTACTGAAATCTACATCCCCGAGGGTGTAACCACAGTAGGCTACGGTATCTTCAACAAGTGTACTCTTGAGAACATCACCGTTAAGACCAAGAGCGAAGCTGCAATTGCAGTTATCTCCGCAGAATATCCTACCGTTAAGATTATTACTGAATTTTAATAAATTAATATTGAAGAGTACTGAATTTTCTTGTAAAGGCTTTGCCGTAAATGATATTTCACTAATAGGAGAATTTATGAAAAGGATAATTTCTTTACTTCTTGCAATCGTTATGCTTATTTCATGCTCTACCTTGTTCTTTTCTTGCGAAAAAAATACCGATGAAAAGAAAGAGGCTTCAAATGAAATCAAGACCTATGAGGAAGACTCCATCTTCTACGAGCGTAGTCTCGTAGAAGATGGACTCGGAGAGGCTGATTACGGAGGAAGAGCTCTTCGTATCGTTGCCTACACTCCTACGGAAATTGAGATTCTTGAAGAAGAGCGTAATAAGGGTGATTTGATAAAGGATTCGCGATTTGCAAGAAATGAGGCTGTTGCAAACCGTTTCAACGTTAAGTTTGATGTTGTGTATACCGGAACGTATTCGGAACAGAACGATTACGTTTCCAAGTCGGTTCTTTCGGGAAACGATGAGTTCGATTTGTTTATGGGCATGGTAATGTCTATGGGCGGTATGGTTACCAAAAAGATCTTTTTGAATTGGTACGACGTTGAACACATTGATTTTTCAAAGCCCTGGTGGTATGAGTCAAATTCTACGGATCTTACCTATAACGGAAAGAACCTTATAGCTATTTCTCATCTTAACCAAACTGCAGTAGGCGGTGCTTATTGTCTTTATTATAATAAAAATCTTGCTTCCTCGTATGAGCTCGGAGATTTGTACAAGCTTGTTCTTGACGGCAAGTGGACGTTTGACAAGCTTGCGGAAATGATCAAGGATATATACGTGGATGACGGTAATGATATCCGTGACACAGGCGATTTTTATGGCTTTGGACTTGATCAAGGAACTTGTCTTAACTCGTTTCTTTGGGCATTCGACAATCCCGTGTGTACGAAGGATGCGGACGGTGTGCCCCAGATAACCGTAAAGACCGATAAGATAGACGCCATAATTAATGATGTTTATGATTTCTGCTTTAATAATTCGGGCGTTTTCTTTGAACCGGACAAGAAGGATTTGGGAAGCGTTGCAGGTGACCAGTTCTACGTGAAGAAGGCAATATTCAAGATGGGTACCGTTTACGGTGCAACTAACGAGAATATGCGTAATTTCGAGGATGAGTATGGTATGCTTCCTCTTCCCAAATATACCGAGGAGCAACCCGAATACAAGACGATGGTTGGAGGTCACCATACAGCTCTTGCAATTCCCAAAACCTGTAAGGATACGGAATTTGTAGGACGTATCGTAGAGGCTCTTTCTGCGGAATCGTGGAAAACGGTAACGCCTACTCTTTACGAGATTGCTCTTAAAACAAGATATCTTCGAGATTCCGAGTCCAAGGAAATTATGGATATGATAATCGATGGCACTCAATTCGATTTCGGAACGGTTTATGATAACTGGCAGGGCTTTGCGTTTATGCTTCAGCGAATGATGGCTGAAGGTAACAACAACTTCCAGTCATACTACACCGTAAGATTTCCCAAGGCTCGTTATCAGATAAGAACGACCGTAAAGGCAATAGACAGAATGTGATCTAAAGGAGATGTAAAAAAGTCCAGACCGCCAAAAACAATAAAGCATAAGCAAATGAGACTGTATATCAAAACAAATACAGAGAAATATTAAGGTAAAAACTCAAAAATGAGTTTTCTCGAATAAATCATATGTTTTTGGCTCTGAACAAACCTCGCCACTACCGTACACTCGTACGCTGACGGGCTTCGGTTTGTCCATTCCGGAGCATTTTTTCTATCTCCTGAAAAGAGGCTGTAAAAAAACTCTAACCAAGTTTTTTTACAGCCTCTTTGATTCGTTTAAAAAGTGTTGTGAATGGTGTGAAATTCAAATAAGAGCTATTGACAAAACGTAAAACTTTGATATACTTGTAGTATAATTGATTTCTTTGTAAATACATTTGAATAAAAATATTTAGGAGGTCATAAAAATGGCTAAAAAACATTCAACCTTGAAATCGTTGATTTCCGCTCTCGTCATTCTTGCTCTTTGCTTTACGATGTTTGTGGGAACTACGTTTGCGTGGTTTACCGATAGCGTAACAAGCTCCAACAACATTATTAAGTCGGGTACGCTTGACGTTGGCATGTATTGGCTTGAGGGTGACGAGGACCCTGCAAGCACAACCTGGAACGATGCTTCCACCGGCGCTATCTTCAACAATGATTTGTGGGAGCCCGGTTACGTTGAAGCGAAGCACGTTAAAATCGCAAACGAGGGCACACTTGCGTTCAGATACGCTCTTCACATCGTTCCCAACGGAACGGTAGATATACTTGCTGACGTAATCGACGTTTATTACATTGAGGGTGCTACCCAAATTACCCGTGATATGCTCGCTGCCGCAACTCCCGTCGGAACGCTTCGCGATATAATTAATGAGGCAGACGGCGCAGTACACGGTATATTGCTTCCCGCAGGTGCAACCGTTACCGCTCCCGACGAGGAGGTTGGTGAGGTTACCGCTACAATAGCATTCAAAATGCAGGAGTCTGCAGGAAACGATTATCAGAATAAGTCTATCGGCACGGACTTCTCGGTTCAGCTCCTTGCTACCCAGTACATCTTCGAGGAGGATAGCTTCGATAAGGAGTATGATAAGGAAGCAATGCTGCCGAGTGTTGAAACCTCAACGATTGAGGGTGGAGAGAGCATTGAAGCGGGAAACGTTACCGTTACGTTGCCTTCTGATGCCTCCGAGGCGGAATATACTCTTAAGGTAGACAGTCAACAGGAAGAAAAGGACGCAGACGGCAAAACTACTTATTCTCTCAACATAGATCTTCTCAAGGATGGCGTTAAGGCACCGTCGGGCGTTGAGTATGACGTAGATATTAATCTTGGCAAGAACGTTTTTATTAACACTCTTATTCATAATGGAGACCCGATAACAGACTATACCTACAATCCCACAAATAACGTTGTTTCCTTTAAGACCACATCCTTCAGTCCTTTTGAGGTAGTTTATACCGATCCTATCATTAAGGTAAGCAGCGTTGAGGAATTGCAGACCACTTTGAACGAAATAAAGACCTCTGCAAAGCAACAGATACCCGGTGAGCTGGGTAATAAGAGCTACCGTGAGGAAGTAATCATCGTTCTTGAGGACGATATCGTCATAGATTCAACTACGAAATTTATGTATACCGACGGTAACGGCGCACCTCTTCACTTCTATGGAGTAAAGGGTATTCTTGACCTCAACGGTCACAACATTACCGTATCCTCCGATGCGTTGGTTAACGGAAAGGCTTATGCAAATGCCGTTCTTCTTATTCAGTACAGTAATATTGACATTATAGGCGAGGGTAGTATAATTGCAGAGAATAAGTCCATTCCCGTTTACGGTTGGGCTAATTCTACCGTAAATATTTATTCGGGTAATTATATTACAAATGCATACGAGAGAAATGAGAGCGCGGTTTACGTTAACAATCCTACCGTAATGATAAACGTTTACGGCGGAAGCTATAACGATAGCGAGTATGCGTTCAACGTACACGATAATTGCGGTACGACAACCACAATAGTTCTTCACGAGGGAATTACCTACGATACGTATCTTAAGAACGGTACAACCGACGTAACGCAATCGGATATTAACAAGGGACGAATTGTTGTTGCCGAGGGTTGTGAGTTGGTTACGACTGATGGTGTCAACCTTGTTGTTAAAAAGTAATAATATAAGCTGATTAAAAGGGCGAGTGAGAAGTAAAATTTTCACCTCGCCCTTCTTTTTGAGAAAAATAAATTTTGTGTGATAAAATTGTACGTTTTTCTGTTATTATATATGAAAGGAGTTGAAAATATGGAGGACTTCAGAATACTCGACCTGTATTTTGACAGAAACGAGAGCGCAATTGAGGAAACCGACAAAAAATACGGAAGATACTGTCGCAGTATCTCATATAACATTCTCTCAAGCCACGAGGATGCGGGAGAGGTGGTAAACGATACCTACCTTAAGGCGTGGAACAGTATACCGCCAAGCCGTCCCGACCCGTTGAAGTCTTATCTCGGGACGATAACCCGTCGGCTTTCGCTTAACAGATACGAGCATATCAACGCTCAAAAGAGAGGCGGACGGACTGATGTTGCACTCGACGAGCTTTCCGAGTGTATCTCGGAGGGGGAGGATATAGGAGAGAGTGTAGCGCTTTCGGATACTCTCAACCGATTTCTCGGCGGACTGTCAAGGGTTAAACGGCGAATATTTCTGCGCAGATATTTTTATATGTGCACCGTTTCAGAGATTGCAAGAGATTTCAATATGAAGGAGAGCACCGTTGCGATGATGCTTTCCAGAATGAGACGAAAATTAAAAGCATTTTTGGAGAAGGAGGGCTTTTTTGTATGAATGTTAAGGATTTGCTTTTTGCTATCGGTAACGTTTCACCCGAATATATCGAGGATGCCTCTCCCGATAAGGAGATAACAGTCAGACACGTTTCGGTAAAATGGGTATCCCTTGCGGCGTGTTTCTGTCTTGTGACAATAATCGGAATACTTGCCTATCCAAAGGCGAAGCTACCGATAGAGGTACCGCCCGAGCCTCCCGTTATTGAGACTCCAACGGATCCGCCCATAGTTGAAAATCCAATCGTTCCCGAGGTCGAAAGTCCCTACACACCTCCCGAAAATACTCCCGTATCAAGCGGTGCGGATATTACTCCCCCCGCAATAGGTGGCTCAGACCCAACCTTTTCACGAAAGTATATCGATGAGGTATACAATATATATATTTGCGATGAAATAGTCGGCCGTGAAGCGAGTGATAAATGGGTTAATGAGGTTTTCCTCAAGCTTTCTCCCGAGGAGCAGGAGGCATTGCCTAACGTATATATGATGATAGTTGACCTTGGCATCTCCAAGGAGGCGCTTGAAAGGAAAAACAAAGAGCTTGGCGGTGACGAGCTTCAGCAAAGCACCATTGACGCCTTGTATCTTGATGACGTTGAGGAGATTAAAAGGGCTTTAAAAAACCCGCTTGCGTTGTATTATGACGGTGAGATATACACCTTTGATGAGCTGAGGGTCAAAAAGAATGAGGATATACCAATTGACGTGCTTTCGGAATATTTTGACTTCATCGAAAGTGTTTCCGAGGAAAACGGTACGCTTAAATACGACCTTGAGCTGATAGACGGTGCAAGGGTGCTTTACGGAATTAAAATATAAAACGTAAAAAGGGACTGTAAAAGGCATAAAAGCCTTTACAGTCCCTGAGCTTTTAATATAAACGGAAGCTCTTTGAATCGGTTTAAAGAAGCTTTAGTGAATCGAGTATTTCCTCGATGATTGAATTTGACACTCTCCAGCCTCTTTCGGTAAGTGAT
>JAFYTG010000188.1 GCA_017558945.1 Clostridia bacterium | reverse complement strand
GTTTCGGTCCACTAGCACTGCCAGCAGTTCCTTCGCCTTCTTTCGCCTGAACGACAGGATCTCCCCGTTGTGCAGCACCTCGAAATTACCGAAGCATTTGATGGTCAGTAGCTTTTCCGTGGCTTTGACTCCCTTGATATGATCAATTTCTTTCTGTACAGCCTCCGATGTAATCGGCTTCATAAGATATCCCGATACGTGAAGCTGAAAGGCAGATACGGCGTATTCTTCGTATCCGGTACAAAAGACTATCTTGCAACGAGGATGTAGCTCAAGCAGTTTTTCTGCCAGCCCCAAGCCACCGATGCCACGCATATTGATATCAAGAAAAGCGATATCAAACGAATTTTCCGTTGCGTATGCAAGCGCCGCAGAGCATGAGGAAAAAGCCTCTACCGTTTCAATGTCGGAGGAGGAGCTAACAGCCTCCTGCAACGTTTCAAGCATATATATTTCATCATCAACCGCTATTGCCTTCACACTATCACTTCCTTTGGAATCATAATCATTGCCTTTGTGCCGACACCAAGCTTACTCTCCAGTATGAGAGTACCGTTTACCATTGCCTTAAGTCTTCCTCGGATATTACGCAGACCTACGTGCTTTTTCTCATCGATATGCGCTTCCGTGTCAAAGCCTATACCGTCATCCGTTACCTCAACACAAAAATGTGTCGGGGTTTCATAAGAATGAATTCTTACCGTTCCGCCCGTTTCAAGACGCATAAGTCCGTGCTTGATTGCATTTTCAACAAGGGGTTGAACGGATAAAGCCGGAAGAACAAACTCAGTCGCTTCCACGTCATATTCAATGCTCATATCGGGAAAACGAACCTTTTCGATGTTGACGTAATACTCCACGTGCTTGAGCTCTTCCGCAAAACGAATCGGTGTCACGCTGTCAAGCTCGCTGAAATTTCCGCGAAGATACAAGCTGAAATTCCGCACAAGATCAAATGCCTTTTGGGGATCCTTCAGACACATTCGCTCAATGGTTCCCAGCGTATTATAAATAAAATGAGGCTGTATCTGTGAGAGCATAATAGATATACGGCTTTCCTTCAACTGTGCCTCTACCATATTCTTCTCCGCTTCAAGTCGGCTTCTTTGCAGCTCCAGCTCCTTTGCTTTTGCTACGGCGTTGATGTTTTTGGGAATCATACGAAGTACCACGAACATAGCCACAAGGAACAAAACGAAGAATATGTATTGAGAGATGGCTCCGATTTCCCAAAGCCCCTTAGCCGCTGCGACGGCATCTGCCTCAAACGCAAGCAGCGGCAAAACCATTCCTGCATGCAGCCAGCGTTTTTTATTATCAGATACTGCGTATTCTTTTATAAGGCAAACAAGCAAAACGAGGTTAATTACACTCTGTGTAATCGTCCAAAACAGCCAGGTATCATAAAAATACATATCCGTAAAAGCAGGCAAAACAAGGTATATGCCGATTGAAACGCCGGACGCAATTGTCGTAATATAGCCGATTCGTTTTGTAGCCTTCAGGAAGCAGGTGATAATCATCGATACGAATAGCATATAGAACATCATTGAAAAGCCAAGCACACTCGTGTTCACAGATCTGAATTCACTCCAGAAGGATATGCCGGGAGCACTATACGTCAAATATACGCCGGAAGCCAGAATCGTTGCTCCGAGAAGCCAGATAATTCGGGAGTTGGGAACGTGGAGCAATGCCGAGAACAAAGCCGAACCCAACAGAACAAGGGATACGATTACGAAGAACAGTCCGGTATTTCTTTGGCTTTGACCGCTATCCAGTACACCTCTTTCAAAATCAATGCCCGACCAAAATGCGATACCCGCCAGAAGCTCATCAATTGCGTTTTCGTTTCCAAAGCGATGTGGATTTTGTATCAGAATCTCTACCGACTCCTCAGCTTCGCTTGACAGCACATAGCCTGTCCAATATTCACTGCAGGCAGAGCTTCCGTACAAGGAATTCTCTATATCGAGCACGTGAGGTTCGTTATCGCCCTCGTAAATCGTCACTCCTATGTGATTGCTATACAACGCAACGGGCAAATCTCCTCTGTATACGCCAACGTATTCCCCGTCGGGTGCCAGCATATGAAAATTGCCTCGCAGGGTCACGTCTCCTTTTGTAGAAGAGATGTGTTCCCCCTCCGTAATCTCCTGCCATGGTCCATCACCGATACGATACTCACCGTAAAATCTAAGCTGGGCTACGATAGCCGGAATAGACTGCATACTGTTTGAATTATTGAACCACATCATAAAGATAGCAAGAAAAAGCAATATCAGAATTCCTGCCACTTGTAAATATGAGCTTTTAAATGCTCGCAATCTGTTTTTTGTATTTGTCATTCGTCCGACCTCACTTGATTCCTATAAACAGCTTAGTGTACGGTAATCTACCATATTTTAAAGTGCTTCGAGTCCCGTACGAATAGCTTCATCGGGGCTTGATTTTTCTTCAAAGACCTTATTCTTATCCTCAATGCGTGAAAATACGTCGTAATAACGCTCACCGAATTCACGAAGAGCGGCGGCTGAAAAGTGAAGATTGTCGGGATTTGAGCCAAGGCCTTCAGCTGATGCAAAGCCAGTCATTGAATGAGTCGAGGCATAATGCTCAAGCGCCGAATTGATTTCGAGATAGTTTTCGTTTTTGAAATAGGTTTTCATAAAATCACCGAGTCCGCCAACGATAAAGGGAACGTCATAGAGATTGAGACGCTTTCTGAAAGCGTCAAAAATCGTCTCGAGCTTCTTCTCGTAAAAGGGGTAAAGGTTAGGGTCGCAATCCGACTCACCCTGATGCCAAAGCACTGCGGCAATGGTTGACGTACGGGAGGCAAGCTCTGCCTGATAGCAGGCGTGGTCAAAAAGGAGTCCGCCTACCGTCCACATATCAATTGAGCTTCCGCCGTCGGCACAAGGTATTATACCCGTCGCAACGTCTCCGTGAGCCTTTGAGTAAAGGTCGGCAAAGCTCTCAACAAGGCAGACTCCCGAGGTTACTCGATCGGGATTTACGGGTATATACATATTACGCCATCTGCCGTTGCGGAGTACCGAAAGCTTCGGGTTAACGATAGGGTCAACCTCGTCTCTTCGTCCTCTGCCCGCCATATTGGATTGTCCTATAATCAAAATTGAATGCATTAACATAAATATCACCTCGTTGAGCATTATAGCATATTACACAGTGCAATGCAACAAAAAATATTGCTCAGAAGTAAACATTAGTGAAAAATCTATTTACAACAACATTGATTTATGATATAGTTACGATAGAAAAAGCAAGGGAGAAAACGATATGCTTTCAACTAAATTCATTAAGGCAACAGAAAAATATTGCACCTACGAAAAGAACGTTTGTGCGCCGTATATAAGAAAGAGCTTTACGCTTGACGCCATACCCGAAGGGGCAACCGTCACGCTTACGTCAACCGGCTTTTACAAGCTTTTTATAAACGGTGAGGAGGTATCCTCACTTCTCTCTCCCGCAATAACCAACCCCGACGATAATCTTTTCTACGACACCTACGACGTCACGAAAAGACTTGTAACGGGTAAAAACGTCATTGCACTCATCCTCGGCAACGGAATGTCCAATTCTATGGGCGGTCACGTTTGGGATTTCGACGAGGCGCGCTTCCGCTCCTCCCCCAAGCTTGCAATCGCCTTTGAAAGTGAGTCACTCACCTTTGAGGCTGACACAAGCTTCAAGACTCACCCCTCCCCCATCTATTTTGACGATTTACGTTCGGGAGAGTTTTACGATGCCGAAAAGGAAATTGACGGATGGAATCTTCCCGATTTTGACGATAGCGAATGGGAGAGCGTTATTGAGGCTGAAGCACCGAGAGGCGAGGCTGAGCCAAACGATACCGACAAAATCGTCGTTTCAGAGGAGCTTTACGCTACCGAAATACGTGAATGCACACTCAAAAGCTCTGCCGAGGCAATACTTCATCCATCCTTGATAGATATTTCCGAATCCGCTTTTTATAAGCCCGAATCCGACGAAAAGGGCTTTGCATTCGTATTTCCCAAAAATACCGCTTGTCTGCCCAGACTCCGAATAAAAGGACGCAAAGGTCAGCGCATCATAATTCAGGCAAGCGAATGGCTCACGGAGGACGGATATCTTGGATTTGAGCAGATACAGACTCTATACCCATTGGGCTTCTGTCAGCGTGATATTTACGTTTGCAAGGGCGACGGAGTTGAGGAATATATTCCCTCCTTCACCTATCACGGAGCAAGATATCTTGCGCTCATCGGAGTTGACCGAGAGCAGATAGACCTGTCAACTCTTACAATGCTCGTTATTGCCTCCGACGTCAAAAAGTGCGGCGGCTTTGAATGCTCGGACGGCGTTGTCAACCGTCTGCAAGAGGCAACGGTTACAAGTGACCTTGCAAACCTCGTTTACTTCCCTACCGACTGTCCTCACCGTGAGAAAAACGGATGGACGGGAGATGCGGCGGACTCTGCAGAGCAGATGACCCTCAACTTCACGGTTGAGCGTACCTTTAAGCAATGGCTCAAGCAGGTTGTGAAGGCACAGAATGACGAGGGAAGACTTCCCGGTATCGTGCCCACAAGCGGATGGGGCTTTAAATGGGGTAACGGTCCTGCGTGGGATCAGGTACTCGTCGAGCTTCCCTATCAGACCTACAAGTACAGAGGAGACCTTTCCTCCTTCCGTATTACCGCAACGGCGGTTTTCAAATACCTCGGCTACATTGCAAACAGACGTGACGCTCACGGTCTTTTAGCCTTCGGACTCGGTGACTGGTGTAACACCCTCAGAACTCACGTCAGCCCTAAATGTCCTCAGGTTGTTTCGGATACCGCAATATCCTATAACATATGCACAAAGGCTGAAACACTTTTCCGAGCTATCGGTCAGAATCTTCAGGCTGATTTTTGTCGGGCACTCGGAGAAGAATTAAAGACGGCATTCCGCAAATATCTGATAGATTTCGCAAGCTTTACGGTAACGGGCAACTGTCAGGGCGCTCAAGCCATTGCGATTGCCTACGGCTTGTTTGAGCCTGCGGAAATTCCCTCTGCATACGCAAGACTTATCGACCTCATTCACGAGGCGGACGACCACTTCGACTGCGGTGTAAAGGGTATGCGTCTTTTAACGCACCTGCTTGCAGACAGAGGTGACAGTGAGCTTGCCTATAAGATGATTACAAGAACAGATGCCCCCTCCTACGGAATGTGGACGGAAAAGCTCGGTCTTGTAAGCCTTGCGGAAAGCTTCCACCGAGAATACAACAGCTCGACCACCTCATATAACCACCATTTCTTCGGTGATATCAGTAATTTCTTTATCACAAAGCTTGCGGGAATTCAGGTAAATCCTCACCTCGACAATCACCTGAACGTGAATATCAAGCCTGCCTTCGTGAGTCAGCTTGAGCACGCATCGGCGTATTATGAGACCGAAAAGGGCAAGGTCAGTGTCAAGTGGCAGAGAAACGGTGACAAAATCAATCTGGACGTTGAAATGCCCGAGGGGGTTACGGGAAGCCTTATTCTCCCGAACGGATGGGAGCTTGAATCCGAGAGTCCTTGGTTTGACGGACTTTACACAATCGCAATCAGCGGAAGCACTCATTACGTTGCAAGGCGTAAATAACAAGCAAAAAAAGAGCAGAAATTCTGCTCTTTTTTATTTACTCCGCTTTTTTGCCGACGAGCCCCGAAAGAAGCGTCACAAGGTCGGTATTGCCGTTGAGATTTATGCTTCCTACGTTTTCGCAGATGCGCTCGATAAACTCAAGCTCCTTGAGCTTATACAGAGTTGCATTCTCCTCCATAAGCTTTGCGGTATTAAGGAGAGAGCGTGTGGAGGCAACCTCCTCACGGCGCGCGATAACGTTAGCCTGCGCACGCTTTTCAGCGACGAGCACGGTATTCATTATCTCACGGATCTCACCGGGCAAAATCAAGTCCTTGACACCTGCACCCGTGAACTCGACGAATTGACTTATCTCGCAGGACTTGAGGGCATCAAAGACCGCACTTGACATCAAATCCTTGCTCTCGAGAAGCTCGTCAAGTCTGTGTGCGCCAACGTAATCACGGAGGGCAAGCTGTGCGGTGAGGTAGATTGCCTCCTCAAAGCTATCGTGACTTGAAACGAGTCCGACGGGGTCGGTTACACGGTAGGTGTAAACGAGGTTTACACGAACGCTCACCTTGTCAAGCGTGAGCATTTCCTGACCGTTTATCTCCTGCTTGACGGCACGGGTGCAAACCGTTAAGGTATCAACGCTCGAAGCGTTGTTCCAGAAGTAATACACGCCCGAATCGAGCACACGCTGAAACTTTTGGTCAATATAAAGCAGAGACTTGTGATACTCGGGTACTATGATTTCCTTGTAAAGAAAAGAGGGTATCATCGAGAAGATATAACTCGGAACGCTTTCGTCAACCTCCGCTTTGGATATATCAACGATTTGGAAGGTGTGAGAATCGAAAACACTCCAGAAGGCGTGCTTGCCCGAGGTAAGAAGCTCACGGAACTTGCCGTTGACGAAGTGGAGAGCGTACTCTCGGTCACCTACCTCAACGGTAGCAACCGAGGATTTTACCGCAGGGTCGGCAAGGAGAGTGTCGAGAGTACACCTTTCGGGGAGTATCTCACCGTACAAATCCTGAACCTGAATTTCGGTGCTTCCCCACTTGGTATACACGCCCGACTTGAGCATTTTAACGTATCTGCCTCTCTTGAACAAAAGTCCTCTCTGATTGTCTGCTATAACTATTCTTTTCATAATATGTAATCCTCCTTAAAGGTATAAAATTCGGTCGCTGACCGTGAAGGGTGACGGTTGAAAAATTGAGTATACCGAAGAAGAGACGGTTAAGAATTAAAGCACCTGACCTTGCAGTATGCGGTATCCTTTTTCAAGCAGGGTCACCGACCCGTGTCAGCCGTTTGGGTTAAAGCTTTTGGTAAAAATCAAAATTTTAGTGATACAATTTCACTTTTTTTCATAACGGGGAGTCGAACCCCTCCGCATAAGAACGGATAACCCTTTGCAAGCTCCACTTTGGAACACACGAGCGGTATAACCGAGTGCGCCGCGGTGAGAAATACACCTGCCACAAGCTTCGTTTGCATTCACATTTTACCAAACGGGGATAATATTATCACGGAAAAAAAGCTGCGAAAACAAAAAGCGACTGGCAATTCATAAAAAATGAGGCTTAAGTCATATGACTTAAACCTCAAATTTTTATGCTCATTTGCTTTTTCAAGCGGTCGATTATAAGCTCACGGAAGCTCTGTGGCTCCACCACCTCAACGAAGGGACCGAAGCGGAGAATACGGATGACCATCTCGGTTTCATCGTCAACGCTGTAATTGACACGCACGGTATAATCACCGTTGTCAAGCCTTTCGGCGTGCTTCTCAAAGTGCGCGAAGTGAAGCATACATCTCTCGAGAGCGTTACGCTCGTCACGGATACGGAGAGTGACCGAGCGAGTCTCGGGAGGAGATATTTTTTCACGGATGGGCGGAGTACCCTTTACCGCAGTTACCCTTAAAACTCTGTTGAGATTAAATGTGGTAAGACTGCGTGAGCCACGGGCTATTAGTCGGAATTTATCGTCCTTCTCGGAATATTCAAGCCTTTCGGGTAAAACGCAGAACACGACCTCGTCACCTTGTCGGTTAAGATAGGTTATGCGAAGAGGCGTGCTCTCACGAAGTCCCTTGAGTATATTACGAAAGCGTATGATATACCCCTCATCCTCAAAATCGTCTCCGTCAAGATACTTATCGTACACAAGATAATCCTCAGACTCAAAGAGAGGCTCAACCTCCTCAAGACCCTCTATCTCAATTCCGAAAAGCTTTACGCGAGGGTCGAGCATTACGGCTTTAAGCCAACGCCTCTGCAAAAGCGTTAAGGGAAGAGTCGGCTTATTTTTAATCGGGGTTTCAAGGCTTTGTGTGATAATCTGCCACTTACCGCTCTTGAGTGACGGAAGCACCTCTAAAACGCTTTCGGAAAACGCCTTGTCACACACAGCCTCACGAAGTCTTTTCTCGTCACGCTCACCGTTGATTACAAGCGTTATTATTTCGGCAACGGCGTTATAATAGGCGGAATAAAGCTCGCTGAAAATCATTCCCCCTCACCTCCTATTCCGTAAAGCTCATACATTGACTGAAGGTCCTCTCGAAAACGGTTTTCAAGAGTTCTGTTGGAAAATTTGATTGAGGTTATACGGCAGACGAAGGAGCGAATCCACGGTAAAAGCTCACCCGTGTCAAAGACGGTTGCAGAAAAGCGGTAGTGATTATCATCCACCCTTTCCAACTTCCCAAGTCTCTTTTCTCTCTCAAGGCGGTTAACAATATATTCCTCACCGTCATCAACGAAAACGGTAAACTCCACCGTTTCAAGATACTTATCCGTCTTTGAGCAATTGACTCCCCACATATACTGACGGGATTTTTCAAGAAGTGCGCGGTAGTTATCAAAGCTCGGACACTCATCCCCTATTTCTACCTCGGCAAGATAATCAATTCTCCAGCTCTTTATACGCCCGTGGTTCAAATCGAAGGCAAGAAGATGCTGTCTGCCCGTCTGCACGCTGATAAACACTCTTAAGGGGACTATATGAATCTTATTCGGAAGGTCTGCGTGACGGGAGTAATTCACGGCGGTAACCGAGCATTTTCTGTGCATAGCCTCGAAGAGAAGCGCAAGAACGTCGCTGTCAAGGGCGGACGTTATGTAATGGTGCTTGAAGGAAACCTTGTCGGAGGTGTCGGGATATTTATCAAGGAGAAACGAGCCTACGGCACCGCAGGGCATAACCTCCGAGAAGAAATGTATACCCTCGGAGCTTTTCGGTAGCTGTGTATTGACCGAACGGAAGTAGATATTGCTCTTTCCGTATTTTTCAGTGCAGATTATTCCCTCACTTATATACTCACGCAGCTTTTTCCGAACCGTCGACTCGTCAAAGAGCATAGGGCTTGGAAATGCTGAAAGATAGGCATCAAGTCCGTCGAGTATCTCGTCAAGGGTCATTTTGATTTCGGGAGAGGAAAGCAGGTCAAACAGTATAAAATGCAGGGTGATATCCTTATCGGTAAAGCTTTTGGTCTTGAGTCCCTTATAAAGAGGATTGTGAGTCGAGACACGGCTGTCTATTGATATAAAGGCGTTTTTACCGTCTCGGGTACGTACGAAGCCCATATGGTCACCGAGCCAGCTTTCAATTCTCCGTCTCTCGTCATCGTAGGAGCGTGCGCTTTTCGAGTCAAATTCCGTTCGACTCTTGAAGCCGTAAACGTAAAACTCACGCATATACGAGCGTACCTTTTCAAAATTCTTTACAAGCTCTCGGTATTCCGACAAAATATCACCTCCTATTACAAGTCTTTATATATTATAAAATCAGTGAACAATTCAGATGCCACTTGTTTTTATGCACTCAACATAAAGAATACCAAAATCATCATTATAACGAAAATAGGAATAGGCATTTATTAAACTCATATAAACCACCTTTCCAATACTCTTGTTATTCTTTTTTGTCGATATGCAATCTTCGATTGCTCGATATTTTTACTTCGTAAAATCGATATGTTTTTCGCATTCGCTCAAAACTCGATATGATATAAATCTCGTTGCCGTAAGGCAACATATCGAGTTCGTCAGAACATATCGAGTCATTTATGACATATCGAAAATCTCGAAAGAGATTTATATCGCTGATTTCATCTTCGATGAAATCATTATATCACATTAATTTTCTTTTTTCAACAAAAAAAGCGACCGACAGCCGCCGACAATTCTCACCTGTCTTAAGCTACATACACTCAAAAATGGAAATTCTTAGTATACTAAAAAGAAGGGCTCAAAATGAGCCCTTAAGAATTATTCGTGAATGACGATTCGTATGCTGAACACACCGTCTTCAAGCTTATAGTCAACCACCGCATTATGCTTCTCGCAGAAGGCAACGGTCGAGCGTACACCTATTCCGTGACCTACCTCACGGTTGACGGGAACGCCTCTCGAATCGACCTCGATCTCACCCTCGTAGGGGTTGCTTATAGCAAAGATAAGCTGAGGCGACTGAATGCACTTACACTTGATATATCTCTTATCCTCGGGAAGCTTTTCACAAGCAATAATTGCGTTTTCGAGTGCGTTTGCAATAACGACGGAAAGCTCCTCGGGAGGCACGGAAAGAGACTCCTCAAGGGAGAGTGAATGCTCAACGCGTATTCCCTTTTCGGTTGCAAGACCGAGATAATAGCTAAACACCGCATCAATCACGGTATTGAGACAGTAACGCTCGTGAATGGGGGCATCAAGCACCTCATTGGTTACGCTTGCGATATACTCACGGGCGCTTGACACGTCGTCCTTCTGAAGCATCATATCAATGGTCTGGAGTCTGTGACGGAGATTATGCCTCTCAAAGCGTACTCTTCTGTCAGCCTCGGTCATATGCGACAAACGCTTTTGCATATGGCTTGACTGAAGTATCCACAGCTCCTCACGAAATCTCGCTTCGTTAAGCTTCATCTGGTTGGAGAGAAGCTGAAAGATATTTATGTACATAAGACTCATAAGAAATATGAAAATCAAAAGAGTCGGCATATCCTTAGGTCTGTTGACAATAGACGTTGGAAAGGCGTTAAGATAAACGAACACGATATAAAAAATGATAGCAACGAGGGTAAAGAGTCCCCAACCGATCGTAACGCTTTGCTGAACCTCAAAATACGCTCTTCTGTATTTTTTGACGGCTGCAATTTCAAGGAGTAAAAATCCGAAGATTCTGATAAAAAACATCGAGACGTTAGTCTCGGGAGTTATGTAATAATTCAAAATCATTGAAAGAATTATCACCGCCGCTGAAATCGTATCAACCAGACAGAAGGTAAAGAAAAAGCGAAAATCTCGAAGCTCCGAAATAGCGTAAAAGAATATAAAGGTCGGCAATACAATGGTAAGCAGCATAATCTTGCCGTATAAGTCAGTCCCGTTTATGGTGAAAATAATCATATTAGCCACAATAACGGGTAAAACAAAAATGCAAGTAAGAAGCACCGTTTTTTTAACGGGATACTTAGACTTAAAGAAAATGAGAAAAATTACAACAATATGTATAAGAGACCAATACGCCGAGCTGAATCTTAAAAATTCACTCACTATTTATCCACCTCCATCCAATAGTCAAGCCATGCAGTCAGCACCTCTGAATAGGACTTTTTCGGAAGGTGAAGCTCTATGTCGAGTACGCTAAATTGGATTGCATTCTTTTTAACAGCCTTGACGTAGTGAAGATTCAAAACGTAGCTTGCACCGCATCTGCAAAAGCGAGGGTCGTTAAGAATTGGCTGTATAGATTCCGAAAATGATACCCTTTGTTGATTGCAAAGAATGACGTCGCCGTTTATCATATGCTTGTTCGATGTAACTATAACATGCTCCCAGTCGAGGAAAGGAAACCATCTGAAAAGCAGATCATCCATCTTCTGCCTGAGCGTCTCGTAGATGGAAGCCGTCACAACATAGACTTCATGGCCTTCGTCCAACAGTCTGCGAAGGACTTTTTCCGCTCCGGGCATGGGTTCTACTGTGGCCCAGAAATCCTCGTCATACTCGGGCGAATAGACCATCTCCCTTGTAAGCGTAGGAAATGCTTTGGCAAGATTCCATTCCACCACGTCATAAGCGCGCACGTCGGTCCCGTAATGCGTGTTATTGTATTTTACGATGGCTTCGACAAGCTGCTCCAGCACATCGTCCATATCCACCAGTATTACCATATAAGCCACCTGTTCCCGCAGATCCTTAAGGTTCAGCGTTCCCTGAAGTCATAAGTCCTGTACTGTATGGCCTCGGCTATATGCCCGGGAAGAATGTCATCTTCTCCGTCCAGGTCGGCG
>JAFYTG010000025.1 GCA_017558945.1 Clostridia bacterium | reverse complement strand
GAGCAAGACAAAACAAAAAGACTTCCTTTTACCTTTTGGACTGATTTAGGTCTGTTCAACAAACCTTTCTTCGAAACACCAGGATTCTAAGCACAGGCAAATGAAAAGGAGCAAGGTATATTAACCTTGCCCCAATCGACCAGTATTCAGTTCACCAAATTGGAATTTATTTATTATCTTTATCTTGTTTGGAAACCAGAATGATTGAACCGACAAGCAAAACAACACCAAGAGTAAAAAATACACATCCTATTACGGTATTTAACTGATTAGCAAAAAAGCCAATCATTCCAGCGCCAGCAGCACAACAAATTACTTGAAAAACCTTTTTCATAAAATCACACTCCTTCATCAAATTCAAGTTTGTCCAACATTTTCATATGTTTCTTTCAATGCTTGGAAACAGGTCTCTTTAGTGTAATTACCAGAGTTGGATACCATCAGTCCAAAAGTAAAAAGGGAGCTAACTTTTGGGGTGCATATCAATTGCGATGTGCTTTTCCTTTAATTATCCAGTCTGTTTCCGTTTTTATCGTATATATGCGAGCCGTCCTCGACAGCCTCGGCGTGAGCGCCGTTTTGCACGTACCAAAGGTGTGCAAGGTCACGGTGTACGTAGCCGAGTGAGTCGGTCACGTCAACGTATAATTCAAGCTTATCTCCGCGGGATGCGGTGTATTTTTGTTCAAGCTCAAGCTCACCTTTTTCGATAAGCTCGCTCACGTCGTAGCGTGAGACCTCCTCGTTGTTTATAAGGGTTACGAGCTCTGCCGAGGTGCAGGTTACGTCGTAGCTCGTTGGCTTGACGCTTAACTGAAGCGTGCCCTGAAGCTTTGCGGTCTTCTGCTTATGGTCAACTCCGCCCACGAGATGAGCGTTGACGAATGGGAGAAATTTGTTATAAAGATAGGTGACGTCCACCGTGTCAAGAAGCTCGGTCTCGCTTATTTCCCCGTCGGTGATAATAAGCGTGGGATACTCACCGTAATTTTTGAAAAGGTCAATCCCGAGAGACGCGGTAAAGGTGTTTCCGTCACGGGTAAAGTCAGCAGACTGTCCGTCAAGCTCGACGGATATGGAAACTGTGTCGGTAATTCTCTTGGGAATCACCTTAAAGACCATCCTTGCAAGACCGTCCTCGGTCAAGCCCTCGACGTCGTAATCAACCGACGTTATAAGGCTTGCCTCCTTTTTGAGAATATCCTCGACATTTGAGTATATCGAGCCTACCGCACGGTTGGTGCTTGCAATATCGTCGGATAAATACAAAAGCTTACCTTCAAGGCGGTCAAGCTCCTTTTGAAGCGTGTTAAGTCTTCCGACTGCCGTAACAAGCAGTATCATACAGATTGCGAGTAATACAAAGGGAATTATTCTTCTTTTGTCCATTTCCTCACCTCACCTCACTTTATTTTAACATATACAATAGCATTTGTAAATAGAAGGAGCCGTAAATTTGCATTACGGCTCCTTTGTTTACATTTTTGAAATTTTTTTAGCTCTTTTATAGCATTCCTTAAGAAATGCATCGGGTGAGTAGTGGGCGTATTTGCCGTTGCACCAATGATTTGCGACCTCAAGCATAATCGAGCCCGAGTAGGAATACTTGTGAAGCCTCTTCATCATATCACGGTAATTTATATTCCCGTCAAACGGAAGGAGATGAAGGTCGGGATCGTTGGGGTTATGCTCATAGCCGAGGTTATCGTGAATATGTGTGAAAATAAGCTTCTCACGGAAAATATCGGGAAATGAAACAAAGCGAGTGTATCCGTGTTCGTGTCCCGAATCGTAGCAATATCTTACGCTGTCACGCTTTTCGTAGCGGTCAACGAGGTATGCAAGGTTACCAATCTTGCGGAGATTTTCAAAGGCGATGATAACACCGTTTTCCTCGGCGTAATCAACCAGAGCGTCAAAGCGCGCAAGACCCTTGTCACAGATGGCGGGAGCATCCCAGCCCGATGAAACGTGGGTGATTATCGCAGAAATTCCCGAAGCTCTTGCCATATCTACCGAGTGCTTGAGCTGAAGGAATATTTCGGGCACGCTGTCGTCGTTTGCCCACATATCGTTGATGCCCTTATATGGCGCGTGAATGAACTCGGTCTCAAGTCCGAGCTCATCGGCACGTTTCTTTATTTCGACAGACCTGTCAATGTCGGGGATTCCGACGTGAACGGTGTCAAACCCTGCTTTTTTTATTCTTTCAAGGGTAACGAGAGTGTCCTCGTTACCGATGCAGTTTGAAAGTATACCAAGCTTATGCTTCATTATTTCAGTCCTTATTCAAAAGCTTTTCAATGCAGACTATTTTGGCGCAAACGCAGAGCACCTCGATTGCCGTCTTAAGCTCATCCACAGAGGGATAAGAGGGGGCAATTCTTATGTTGCGGTCACGGGGATCGATTCCGTAGGGATGGGTTGCACCTGCATCGGTAAGCTTAACGCCCGTATCTGCACACATCTGAACGGTTTTTTTCGCACAGCCGTCAAGCAGGTCGAGGCTTACGAAGTAGCCGCCGAGAGGATTGGTCCAGCTTGCGATATCACCATTCTCGAATTCTCTGTTGAGTGTCTTTAAAACGACGTCGAACTTGGGGCGGAGTATGTCTGCGTGCTTCTTCATATGTGCAAGAACACCCTCACGGTCCTTGAAGAATTTGACGTGACGAGCCTGATTTATCTTGTCGTGACCGATGGTTTGCACGAACATATGCTTTACAGCAAAGGCGATATTCTTTTTGCTTGAAACGAGTACGCCGACACCTGCACCGGGGTAGGAAAGCTTTGAGGTGGAGGCGAAAATGTACGCCATATCCTCACTGCCCGTCCTCTTAAGCTCGTCAAGAAGGTTGAGAAGCTTGTCTCCCTCGTCGTAAAGCTCGTGAACGAAGTATGCGTTGTCCCAGAAAATTCTGAAGTCACTTGCCGCAGGCTTGAGTGCCGCAAAGCGTCTTACAGTCTCGTCCGAGTAGGTAATTCCCTCGGGGTTGGAGTATTTCGGAACGCACCAGATTCCCTTGACCGATTCGTCCTGAACGAGCTTTTCAACCTCGTCCATATCGGGACCGTCTGCGGTCATGGGGACGGATATCATCTTTATTCCAAGCGTTTCGCAGATGCGGAAATGTCTGTCGTAGCCGGGGACGGGACAGATGAACTTTATTTCACCCTGATCCTTCCAGGGACGGCTTTCTGCATCAACGCCGAAAAGCATTGCGCGTACGATAGTATCGTACATTATATTGAGAGAGCTGTTACCGCATACCATAACCTCGTCGGCTTCAACGTCAAGAAGCTCGGCAAAAAATTTTCTTGCCGCAGGTATGCCCTCAACCACGCCGTAGTTTCTTAAATCAACGGCAGGAGAGAGTACACACTCCTCACTCGTGAGGCAGGAGAGCATTCCGTCGGAAAGCTCAAGCTGATCACGGCAGGGCTTACCTCTGGACATATCGAGAGAAAGCTTTTTTGCCTTTAATTCTTCAAGCTTTGCGTTTAATACGGAAAGCTCGCCTTCGAGATTTTGCGGTGACATAGATTTGTATTGCATCGTTATCCTCTTTATCTGTTAATTTTTTGTCATTCGATATATAATACACCAAAAAATAAGCCTTGTCAAGCAAAAGCGCCCTTTTTGACGGAAAATTTTTCGGTGTTTTTTGTTTTTTGAATAAAAAAACGGTTACTTGAGAAAAATAAAAGTGAAAAAAGAAAGGAGTTTTGAAAGTATGACTGTAAAACGTGGGGATATTTTTTACGCGGACTTGAGTCCCGTTGTCGGCTCGGAGCAGGGAGGTGTCCGTCCCGTAGTAATCATTCAGAACGACGTCGGTAACCGTCACAGCCCGACCGTGATTGCCGCCGCTATAACCAGCAAGACCGATAAGACACATCTTCCGACACATATCGACGTCACCGCAGATAGCTTCGGTCTTTCTAAAAATTCGGTGATTTTGCTTGAGCAGGTACGTACGCTTGACAAAACCAGACTTCGTGAAAAGATGGGACATCTGACTCCCGATACTATGGAAAGAGTTAACGGAGCGTTGTCGGTATCCTTCGGTCTACAATAACATTATATACAATTTGAATTGTAAAGTCAATGGATAAATTGCAAAATGTTTCCTGAAAAAAACGAAATAATTTCGTAGCTCGGATTTATAAGAAGCGGTCTTTGAATTTCGTGTTTTACGAAAGATTGATTAATTATTTTTAAAAAAGCAAGAAGAGCAAGGGATATACCCTTGCTCTTCGGTGTTGTTTAACTGTTTAATTATTCAACAATGAGCTCTTTTATTGCTTCGAGCAATTCATCCTCATCGGTACCGTTTACGGTAAGGGTAACGGGCTGCATAAGGTTGAGGGAGAAGATACCCATAATGGACTTTGCGTCAACAACGTACTTGCCGCTGGAAAGGTCTGCCTCTGCCGAAAAACGGTAAATGGTGTTTACAAAGCCCTGAACCTGAGGGATGGTGTTAAGACGAATTTTAACCTGCTTCATAAAATTTCCTTTCTTTAGGGGAGCATTCTGTAAGGAACGATACGGTGAGCAACGAGGCAGGGCTCGAAGGCTTCAGCGTACTTAACCTTACACTGCATACCGCGGAACTCGGAGAGGATGCGGCACTCGTTGGTGTAGTCAACGTTGTCGTGCTCGCGGAGCCAAACCTCCTGAGATTCGTGGCACATAAGCATTTTGATCTTGGTTTCGTATACGTCGGTGATATCAACGTACTCGGTGGGGTTGAAGCCTACCTCGGATGCGGTGCCCATATAATAAATGGGAGCGATCTTGTCTATTGCGGGATACTTGGTCTCGTAGTGAGGACAAGTAGCCATAAAGGACGCGTCAAATGCGAGGTGAGATGCTGCAACGTGGTCGCACATATAATCGTTGGGCTTCTGGATAAAGATAAGGTCGGGATTAACCTGACGGAAAATGTCAACCATTATATCCTTATGCTCACGGCTCTGATAATATGACTGAAGGTCACCGATATCAGCGGTGATATAGTGGAAGCCTGCAAGCTCGCAGGAGCGTGCCGCCTCCTTCTTTCTCATTTCTGCAAGCTCGTCGGGCATAATAACTGCGTGACCCATGCTACCGTTGTTAACGGTACAGATCCAAACCTCGTCACCTCTCTGCTTGCACTTTAAGAGAGTACCTGCACAGTGAAATTCAATATCATCGGGATGTGCTGCAACTGCTAATACTACCATAATTTTTTCTCCATATCTGTGTAATTTAAATGTGTTTTTAAAAAACTGATTATACGCTTCAATTATATCACACGGCGGTGATTTGTCAACAGTTTCAAGAAAAATTTATGGGTTGAGAGAAAAAACAACGGCTCGTTTAAAGAGCCGTCGTTGTAGGATCAAATGCGGATGAGTCAGTTTTTTCTTCAAGCACGAAGCGGAATTTGAGTCGTGCAAAGTGGCTAAATCAGAGAAGCCACACGTCGATACGCTTTTCGGTCTTGGGCTTCTTGTAGTAGGCAAGAGCCTTTTCCATAAGCGCCATAAAGTCCTTGCGGATATTCTCGGGCTCAACTATCTGTGCTATCTCGCCAAGCTCTAAAAGGCGTGTGTAAAGAGCGTCCTTTTCTACCTTGTATTCGGCTTTTACAGCCTCTTCGTCAATCGTTTTTGACTTCTTGCCGAGGACTGCTTCGACAGCTTTTTCGTTTTCTGCGGAGTATTCGAGGGTAACGGTTACGGTGGGGCGGGAAGCGACAACGGTCTTCTTTGCCTTTCCGTCAACCATATAGTAGCCGAGCTTGTTATCGTGGCAAAGCTCGATTTTGTAGCCGTATTTAATGAGGGTGTTGATGTCACGGCAGACCGACTTTCTTTCGGCTTCTATTCCCGACTCGAGAAGAAGCTCGCATACTCTCGATGCCGTCATAGGATGTGCGGGGTCGGTTGCGGATAAAATGTCAAGTACCTTTAAAAGCTTGATTTTGGATTCCATAGAAATTCCTCCGTAATTTAAGTGAAGAGTGAATAGTGAATAGTGTTGGTTGAAAACAGACTCGGAAGTCTGTTTTCTCCATTAGATTGAAAATAAAAGGACTTGGATTGTGCGTGGGATTAACTGCTTATATGCAGGAGTGAAGAGTGAAGAGTGTTGGTGGAAAACAGACTCGTAAGGCTGTTTTCTCCGTTTTAAAATTATGATAAAAGTGTCTTAAGTTAACGCTGTGCGGATAAGTACTGAGAGTATTATAGCACACCTGTGACAAAAAGTGTATAGGTTTTGTGAAAAAAGTTTGAAAAATTTTTCAGTATATAAAAAAATCCGTCTCATATACTTAATTGAAATTGTCGTATCTGTCGAGAGCTTCGCGGCTGCGACGTTTAATTTGATTATTTTAAGGCTTGATTTATGAAAAAACGTGCTTTATTTCTTGCCCTCCTTATACTTTTACTCCTTTCGGCTGTCAACGGTAAGGGTGACGACCTTGACAGAGCAGGGGAGGAGGTGGTATCAAGGCTTGCGGAAAATCCCATAGCAACAGAGGTTTTCTCCCTTGACGGCTGCTTTGAGGCGGTGGAGACTTGAAAATTCGAATCACTCCCGAATTTATTCTGTCACTTGGCTTGATATTTCTGTCAAACAGACTTGAAACCGCTCTGATATTTTTATCAGCCGCTCTCGTTCACGAGCTGGGACATATGACACTTTTGTCGCTTCTCGGAATAAAAAAGCCCGAGCTTTCACTCGGACTGTTGGGCGCTGATATAAAAGCGGACACAAGCCGTCTTTCCTACGGAGAGGAGGCACTTGTGTACCTTGGCGGAATATTGTTCAACGCACTTGCGACGGGCGTATGCCTGCTCTGTCTCAGGCACTCTTCTGATATGAGAATAATGCTTTTTTGCCTTTCGAATATTCTGTACGCGCTTTTCAATCTCCTGCCCGTAAAACACCTTGACGGAGGAAGGGTGCTTGAATGTGCGCTACTCTCCCGACTTGACGATTTGTGGCTTGCCGACAGAATACTGACGGCGGTGTCGGTTACAGCCTCGCTGACGCTTGCCGTTTTATCGGTGTATATAACCTTGAGCCTCGGTGCAAGCGTGAGCCTTATCACGCTTACCCTATGGAGCTTTTATCAGTGCATACCCTCAAAGCCGTTCTGTCGAAGCACCTCGTAAACGGCGATTGCGGCGGCGTTTGACAGATTGAGACAGCGGAGTGTGTCTCTCATAGGAATTCTGACACATTCGTCGGGACGGGAGTGAATAAGCTCCTCGGGAAGACCCTTGGTCTCCTTGCCGAAAATGAGATACACCTCTCCCGAATAATCAGCCTCACAGTAATTTTTCTCCGCCTTGGTGGTGAAGAAGAACATCTTGCCCTGATTTTTTGAGAAAAAGTCTTCGATTCCGTCGTAGTAGGTTATGTCGAGCTTGTCCCAGTAATCGAGTCCCGCACGCTTCAGCTTTGCGGCATCGGGCTCAAAGCCGAGCGGACGTATCAGATGAAGAGCCGCTCCCGTTACGGCGCAGGTACGGGCAATATTTCCCGTGTTTTGCGGAATTTCAGGCTCGTGAAGTACGATATTTATCTTAGCCATTAAAAAAATCTCCTTGAAAAAAGTACCTTGAAATAATAACATATTGAGCTGATTTTGTAAAGCGTAATTGTAAAAATTCATTCAAAACTTGACAAAACGGTGATTTGTAAATATAATATTGGGTGGCTGGGTATGTGATACCCCTAAGCCTCGTACGGTATATCCGCTGTAAAAAGAAAGGAGAACACGATGAAAAAAGGTTATCCTAACCATCCGTACCGTGTTACAACCGACTTAAAGCAGCTTGTTAAATCAGCTTCTAAGGAATTTGGCGACAGAGTATATCTTCGCTACAAGGGCAAAGCACCCGATGAAATAATAGACGTAACCTACGCACAGTTTGACGATATGATGGACGCCATCGGCACCTCGTTTTTTGCAATGGGTCTCGGAGGACGTCATATTGCAGTTGTTGGAGATACCTCTCCCGAATGGATTGCAACCTATCTTGCTACCGTCAACGGCGGAGGAGTTATAATACCTCTCGACCGAGAGCTGTCTCACGATGAGATAGGCAACTTTTTAAAGAGAGCAGAGGCATCTGCCGTAGTATTTTCTCCGAGATTCCGTGAGCTTTTCAAGAGCCTTGCGGATAGCTCGGATATATCCTATTTCATCGAGATAGGCAACGAGGACTTCGACGACTCCCGATTTGTGTCCACCGCCACTCTTATCGAAAGAGGTATGGCGCTTCTTGAGGACGGCTATTCCGATTTTACCGACTTCGTATCCGATGTGGAAAACGATGCGGCGATACTCTTTACCTCGGGAACGACGGGCACAAGCAAGGGCGTTCTTCTCACTCAGGCAAACATCGTTGCCGCAATAAACGGCTCCATCAGTATGCTTGAATTTTCTCCCGATGACGTGCTTTTATCGGTGCTTCCCGTTCATCACACCTATGAGATGACCTGCGGAATACTCACTCCTCTTACGGTAGGCGCGACAGTTTGTATAAACGACAGTCTGAAATACCTTATCAAGAATTTCAAGCTTTTCAAGCCCTCCGTTCTGATTCTCGTTCCTCAGTTTGTGACCACGGTCTATAAGCGTATATGGGATACGGCAATCAAGAACGGCAAGGATAAACAGCTCAAGCTCGGTGTCAGCGTAAGCAATCTTTTAAAGAAGGCTCGCATTGATATCACCAAGCCCCTTTTTGCTGAGGTTACCTCGGCGTTCGGAGGCAGACTCCGTAAGGTAGTCTGCGGAGGCGCGGCTCTTTCCTCGGATTACGTTCGTGGCTTTAACGACCTCGGAATCAATCTCGTTCAGGGCTACGGCATCACCGAATGTGCACCGCTTATATCGGTATGCCCGTTCCATTGGAACAAGTACGGCTCGGTCGGTCTTGCAATTCCCGGCCTCGAGGTCAGAATCGACCGAGAGGGTGACGAGCGTGAGGGCGAGATAGTCGTTCGCGGTAAGAACGTTATGCGCGGCTATTACAAGGATGAGGAGCTGACGGCTCAGGTGCTTGACTCTGACGGCTGGTTTAAGACGGGTGACATCGGCTACGTTGACTCTGACGGCTTTATTTACATCACGGGCAGAAAAAAGAACATTATCATTCTCGATAACGGCAAAAACGTATTTCCCGAGGAGCTTGAGGAATACGTCTACCGTTCACCGCTGGTTGCCGAGTGCGTAGTCGTCGGTAAGGAGCTTGAAGGCGGAGAAACGGTTATCTGCGCCCAGATTTATCCCGATTTCGCAAAGGCGGAGGAAATGGGAATCGACGGGCTTGAAAACATAAAAAACACGCTCAAGGAGTACGTGCAGACGCTGAATAAATCGCTTCCCTTGTTCAAGCAGATAAGAAGCGTCGAGATACGAAAGAGCGAGTTTGATAAAACAACGACAAAAAAGATTAAAAGATAATTAAGGAGTTCATCATGTTTGAAGAAATCAAAGCAACACTTGAGGAGGAGCTTGACGTTCCCTCCGATCTTATCACTCTTGAATCGGAATTTGTAAACGATCTGAAGCTTAATTCACTTGAGCTTGCAGACCTCGTGGTTCTCTGTGAGGAGAGATACGGCATTGAGATTGAGGAGCAGGACGTTCATTCACTTCTCAGCGTAGGCGACCTTGTTGAGTACATCGAATCCAAGAAATAAGAGGTAGTTATGGAAATTGTAAAGGCAAAAATCGAAATGGCTGATGGCGGTGTGATAGAGCTTGAGCTTTATCCCGAAAAGGCTCCCATCACGGTTGAAAACTTTAAAAATCTCGCAGAGGACGGCTTCTATAACGGCCTTATCTTCCACCGAGTAATTGCAGGCTTTATGATTCAGGGCGGATGCCCTCAGGGCACCGGCATGGGCGGTCCCGGTTATCAGATAAAGGGCGAGTTTGCGGCAAACGGCGTTCAGAACGATATCAAGCACGTTCGCGGAGTTATTTCTATGGCACGTGCACAGCATCCCGACTCTGCGGGAAGCCAGTTCTTCATTATGCACGCTGACGCTCCTTATCTTGACGGTATGTACGCAGCCTTCGGTAAGGTTACCTCGGGTATTGAGGTGGTTGACCTTATTGCAGGAAGCAAGACCGACGGACGCGACAGACCATATGAGGATCAGGTAATCAAGGAAATAAGCATAATCGACTAAATTCAACGGCTTTGTCAATTAACGGCAAAGCCTTGATTTTTCTTGACATATATACGTTCGTGTGTTAAAATTTTTAAAAACCAAAGGAGATGTTAAAATGAAAAGGCTTATAATGATTTTTGTCCTTGCTCTGATTCTCGGTGTGACCTCTCTTGCGCTTGAGAGTGTTGAGATAACCGAGCAGGGCTTCGATAAGGTATACCCCTCATATTCGAACGTGGTTATGGTTGAAAATAACGGCAAGCTTGGTGTCGTTGACCTTGACGGTAAGACACTTGTGGGCTTCGGTAACTATACGGGCGTCGGACCCGACCGCTTTGGAAATACCGCAATAAACTACTCAAGCGGTACGAGACTTTACGATGCCAACGGCAAGCTTATATCCGAGCATTCGGGCAAGACTGCGCTGGCTCTTTCCGACGGAATTTGTCTTGTTATGACGAATGATGATGATAATTATTACACGAAAACGGTTGAATATTTTTATATCGACGGCGGTAAGAGTATCTTCTCCTGCAAGGACGTTATCGGCGCTATGCCTATGGCAAACGGCTATGCCGCACTCCACACCGCTGAAAAGACCTTTATAATCGACGAGAAGGGCAATGAAATTTATTCAGACAGCCCCGAGCTTATTCCAATGGCGGCTTGCGGCGACGGTAAAATCGCTTTTTACCACATTGATGAAGACGGAAACTATTCCTACTATTTCGTTGACGTAAACGCTAAAAAGCGTATATGCTTCACCGATAACGAGCTTGAAAGCACACCTACCTTCAAGCGTGAGGTGAGCAAGCTTGCCGAGAATATCAACGGCTTTTATTTCCTCGTTAACGAGGACGGCGTTCAGGTTTCCTCACGCGGCGGAGCCTTCGTTTTTGAGATTGAGGACCCCAAGGTTTTCAGACTTGATTACGTCGTCGTAAACGGCTCATCCGTAAGTAAACCGTTTGACAAGATTGATTCTGCAAATCCCAGCTCGAAATATTTTTATTATTACGATTCCATCGACGGACATTTTTACGATTATAACGGTAAGGCGCGTGACGTTGACATCGAGTGTGTGACGGACTTCGCAAACGGATACTCGCTCTCCTTCAATTACGACGGATATTTTGAGTTCGTTGACGAGAGCTTCAAGCCCGTATCCGAGGGCTTTTCGGACGTGTATGACGTGGCACTCTTCGGAGAGGTGTTCTGTGCTATAATAGACGGTAAATACCATTTCATTTCCCTTGCTTCACAGAGCGGTGAGCCTACTCCTCCGACCCCCTCAACTCCCTCAACTCCCTCAACTCCCTCAACTCCCTCTAAGCCTTCAACCCCTTCAACTCCCTCTAAGCCATCAACTCCCTCAACGCCTTCAATACCCGTTGATAAGTCGGGAATGAAGAATTTTGTGAAGACTCTGACCTATAAGGATTCGGTTTTCCCCGACGTTAAGGCGAGCGATTGGTTTAAGAGCAACGTGGCTCTCGCTTACGAGACGGGTCTTATGAACGGCAAGGAGAACGGCTTTGACCCGATGGGTAAGCTTACTCTTGCGCAGGTCATCACTATGGCGGCAAGACTCAACTCCATTTATAACACGGGCAAGGCAGAGTTTGTTCAGGGAAGCGTATGGTATCAGGTTTACGTTGACTACTGTGTAAATTCGGATATTATCGAAAAAAACGATTATTCCGACTATAACCGCAACGCAACCCGTGCCGAATTTGTAAGAATACTTGCGGCGGCAGTTCCGTCCAAGGAATTTGCCATAAAGAATAACGTGGCGTCCATTCCCGATATTTCTACGACCCATCCCGATGCGCAGTCGATTTATATGTTCTATCGTGCAGGTATTCTTGCGGGAAGTGATGCTGAGCATAATTTCTACGCGGAAAGCGACATTACCCGTGCGGAAACTGCGGCAATAATTACCAGAATAATTGATACCACTCTCCGTGTATCATTTTAAAGGGATTCTTTTTGGCTATAATTGCGTTTCTGTCGCTCGAAATACGGAAGTATTCCGCCACTCGAAATACGGAAGTATTCCGTTGCCTATTTACAAGTTAACAACACGGTATCCCGAGACTTGAAATAAAGTCTCGGGATATTTTTATATATTTTATACAAATTATATAGATTACAAGTAATATTTCCTTGACTTTTTATAAATTTAGTAGTATTATTAGTATGTATTAATATGCGTGTACTGTATCCTGCGACTATACAGGTATGCAGGATCCGTTATCAAAAAATAAAAGGAGTACATTATGATAAGAATCAGAAGTAATCACTCGGCGTTGAGGGTAATGCTTACAGTGGTATTTTCGGTTGCAGTGCTTTGCCTCGTAGCGCTTACCGCTACGGCATCAGTTACCACGACCGATACCTCTGCCGTTTACGACTTCAGCACCTACACAAGTAATAATGACGCCATACTCAATGGCTGGAGCGTTGAGGGTGAAGCACCCGAGGGCTCTACCAAGAATGGTATTATCAGCGTTTCGGGAGGCTACGTCGGTGCTGCCGACTACGTTACCCGAGAGGGATTCGGACTTTACGAGAATTTCTCCATAGTTTATAAAATCCCTGCCGCTGACAGAATCAATCTTTCAGAGTATGACTATATGACGTTTTCCCGTAAGCTTTCGGGCTATGGTGATTTCCTTGTAAGCGGTGCGAGATACGCAATAGTTCTCACCACCGATAAGGGAGACGAAATACGCGTTGAAAATGAATGGATAGAGCCCGGAGTGACTCCCGATCTTCTCGAGGTCGAGGTGACTCTTCAGAGCAAGCTTGAGGCTTTGGCTCCCGATGCCAAGCTTGTAAAGATCACCTATATTCCTTATGTAAATAAAAATGATTTCCGTCCCGATACAGTGGCTGCAAATCAGCTCCTTATATATTTCTTCACCGACGGCATCACCTTTACCAAGGCTGTTGATATGCCTGATGTAGACACGGTTGAGGATACCTATAACGAGCTTGACGTGCTTGAGCATAACGGTAAGATTACGGGTCTTGATCCCAAGCTTACTTACGCTTATAAGCTCACCTATGAAACCGAGTGGAAAACCGTTACGGGCGTTTCCGAGATAACGGGTCTTTACGGTGCGGCATACCGTATTTATCAGGTTGCCGATACTGCCTCGGGGCTCCGTGACAGCGAGCCTGCCGTTGCGAGCATTCCCAAGGCTCTCAAGGATGGCTTAAGCTATACCACCGAAGAGGTTAACAGCGGTAAGGTATCCTTCAAGAAGAGCAACGACCCCATCATCGGCTATTGGGTTTCTCAGGGTAGCTCTACCTATAACGCTGCAGGCAGAATTACCGTGGGTGCGTCATTAGGCTATCTCAACGGTTCCGTTGCCTATCCCATAACTCCCGCACAGAATAAGCTTGAAGGTGCATTCTATCGCCGTAACGTGCTCCGCCTTGACTATACGCTTACTCCCGAGGAGCAGATAGATATTTCCGAGGCGTATCTTTCCTTTGACATCTTTTGCGCTGCGACCTTCCCCTACCTCTCCTATCTGGAGGTAACGGGTATTATGGAGATTTACGTTGCAGGCAGTGATGAGCCCTATATTCTCAAGGGACTCCGTCATTCCTCAGGTGACAGACAGTACAGCTATACTCTTCACACATTCTTCCCCGATGCAGAAGGCTACATCGAGAGATTGGTATACTACCCCTTCTACAATCAGGATTCTCTTGCATGCTATTCGAACAACTATCCTCAGATTAGTAACGTACTTGTAAAAGAAATACTTCCCGCTCCCAAGCCTACTCTTTTTGCAATAGATATGGAGGACGGCAACTATAAGATAAGCGGTCTTAAGTCTACCATACAGTATGAAATTTCAAAGGACAACGGTGAGACCTGGGAGCTTATCCCCGCCAAGAGCAACTCCATAGTGGTTAACGAACCCAAGACCTACCTCATTCGTCAGGTGGGTGACTCAAACTATTTCCCCGGTATCCCCGCAGCAGTAACCATAAAGGCACGCCGTCCCGCACCCTCCGAGGTATATCTTTCGGGCAAGGCTATCGCAGGTCTTGATCCTGACGTGACCTACGAGTACGCTCCTTACAGTATCGCAAACGATATGGTATTCACAAGCGTCAGCGGAGTTACGTCGGTTGCAATAACCGAGGGTATCTGGTGTATCAGATATTCCGAGAATGATGAAAACTTTGCCAGCAATATGTCGTTCATCTTCCTTGACGGCTCAAGCGAAAAGGGTAAGGTAAACGTTGTTGCTCAGGAAAAGGGCTCTTCCGTACGTGGCTTTATCACGGGTGTAGTATCCTCCGACGTACAGACCATTTCCTACTACACCTACAAGGATGAGATTACGACCTCTCTTGTTATGTGGCCCGGCTGGAAAAAGACCACCGATATGGAATATAACAGCTCGCTTAACGTAAATTACGCCTTCGAGTCCGATCAGGCGTTCGACATCAAGGAGCTTACTACATTTTATTATAAGGCAGGCTTCCAGGGCTCAGGTCTCTATCTCAACAACGGCTCGCTTACGGGCTTCTACAACAAGGTAAGAATCCACGTTGTAGGCAGCGACGTTGATTTCTACGACGTATATTCTCCCTGGAACACCACGAATAAGACTACCTTCAATATAGGTAAGGCGCTTCCTCCCGAGGCTCACGGTACCGTCGTTGCGTATACCTTCTTCTACTACGGTATCTGGCCTGAGATTTCAAGCACCATGAGATCAGGCTCACCCTATCCTCTTTGGACCATTTACGACCTCGTGCTTGCAAAAAAGGTTGCAAAGCCTACTCCCTCTATCCGCTACAACTCCGCAGGTAACTTCACTATCTACGGACTTGATTCGGGCTACGTTCACGGCTATTCGACCGACGGTAAGACCTTTATTCAGCTTTCTAAGGGCGTTACCTCCTTCGAGGTTAAGAGCGCAGGCACCTACTATATCTATTCCGAAAACTCAAGCGGTATGAAGAGTGAGCTCGCTACCGTTGAGGCTAAGGTTGACGGCAGTGCCGCCGTAACGGGTCTTTATGTTACGGGCGATACCGTCAGCGGACTCAACCCCTACCTTCCTTATGAGTACAGAAAGTACTCTCTCACCAATCCTACCGATTATATTCAGATTCCTCAGGGTAGCGAAAGCATTGACGGACTCACCGCAGGTGTGTGGGAAATCCGCTACGTTACCGATGGCGGTGAAGCAAAGCCCGGCTACTGCGTCGTATACGGCGACAGTAACGGTATCATCAACCAGAACGCTCTTTATATGGCGGACGGAGACAAGTTTGACGGAAATCTCGGCTTTGCCGAGGGCAGATGGACAAGCTCGTCAAGCACCTGCTATCTTGATTCGGTTGAATCTGCCTCAAAGGTAAGACTTGCAACCAATTGGAATTCAAGCCTTGATCAGTCCAAGCTTGATGCATTCTACTACTCCTATCAGCTTACCGACAATCAGATAGTTCCCGCGGCAGACGTAATTCCCTTCAGCTTCTACGTTGGCTTTGGAAATCCTTATCCGTACAGCACCGCTCCCACAAGCCGTGTAAGATTCTACGTTGTAGGCAGTGACGTCGAGTATTACGACGTTATGGTCAGCCACACCGCAGCGAATACCATGTCAACCGTTGACCTCCTTGCGAGCTATCCCGATGCAACCGGCTACGTCGTAGCGCTTCGCATCTGGCCCTTCGCAACCTTTGCAGAGGGTACGACACTTGTTGATGAAAATAACCGTTATCCCGTTATGAGAATTAACGGCGAGGATACGGGAAGCACCGACCCGAGATATATGGTAAATATTAATCTCGGTCAGGTCAGACCTCAGGGTATTAAGGCTGAAAGAGTAAATGAAAACCTCTATCAGATCTACAAGCTTACCGGCTTTGATGCAGACAAGATTTACGAGTATTCCTACGATTTCGGAAAGAGCTGGATTGCTCTTCCCGCAGGCTCGGTTGAAACCTCCGCACTCGTTGGCGGTACTTATTACGTGCGTTACGCCGCAAGCGGTGATGATGAGGCGAGCGAATACGTTAAGCTTATCACTCCCTCTATGACTCCCGCGTTTAACACACTTGACCTGACCCCCTATCCCAATAAGCCTGCATCTACTGAATTCATCGAGGGCTATTGGACCACCAATAAGACGGGCTTTGCTACCGACGAAATTCGCCCGACTATGTACGTAAATCCCACCACAGTACTCAATACGGTAAGCCTTACCTACACCTTTGCACCCGAGCATCGCTTTACCGTTAGTGAATATCCCATTCTCACCGTTGACTTCAACGACGAGATATTCAACCTCGGCTTTAAGAATCAGTATATCGAGGGTGCGGTTGCCTCGGTTGACGTATATTTCACCGATAGCACCGAGCCTTGTACCGTAACGCAGGAATGGAAGGGGCACGAAATTGGTGAAAACGGCTCTCCCAACAGACTTGTTGTAGACCTTATTTCACTCGACAAGGAGCTTGGAGCAAGAACCGTAAGAGCCATTACCATACGTCCTTATTCCAATATCTCCAAGGCACCCAACGGCTTTAACACCTCCTCAACCGCAACCCATTACATCTACTTCCGTCTCATTCAGGCAGGCTTCTATTCCACAGAGGAAAACCTTGAAGCAATCTATTCCGAGACTCACGCAGAGGTTAACACCTTCACGGAAATAAGAATTGAAAACGTTCCCGAGGTGGTAAATGCAGGATACGTTATCGACCCCGATTCCTTGCTCGTTACAGCACTCTATTCCAACGGAAGTGAGATTGCGGTGGATATAAACGACGT
>JAFYTG010000187.1 GCA_017558945.1 Clostridia bacterium | reverse complement strand
CGAAACTAACAAGGCTATTCTTTATCACAACGCAGAGCAGACCACCGAGGAGGTTACCTTCACGGGTAGCATCAACGTAGCAAGCGGCAAGTATACCGCAAGCTTCTCGGCAGAGGCTCTCACCGAGGCTCCTATCAGAGCCCGCCTTACCTTTGGCTTCTCAGGTCAGGAAATAGGCAACTGATAAGCAATTCAAGGGCTGTAAAAAAAGTCAATTTGTGGCTTTTTTACAGCCCTTTTATTCGTTGTAAACACAAACATTTTCAAAAAAATCACCTATGCTCAAAAATTTTTTCGGTGTGTAAAGCTTTGTACAATATTAACAAGAAACTTTTTTCGTGCCCATTTCGTTTTATTGACTTTTAACCTCCGTCAAGGTATAATAATCAAAAGATTCTTTTGACGAAAGGAAAGAAAAAATGAAAAGGATTTTAGTAATAACCTTAACGGTGCTCACCCTTCTCGCTCTGTCGGTAACGGCGTTTGCAGCCGACGACTTCGTGAAGGAAAACGAATTTACCGTTGCAAGCTACAACGGCATATTCCGTTACACGAAAACCGATGATGCCGCCGAGAAGCTTGAGGACTCTATGTACTGGGTTCTCGACACGCAGGATAACTACAACACCAAGTACGTAGGCTTTCTCGGACGTCTCACCGTAGGCTCTCCTTACAGCTTTTCCGGCGTAGGCAGCAACGACGGCGTGCTTATCGAGAAGAGCTTTGCCGACGAGGGCTGGAACTCACAGTGTAAGAGATTTTACAAGGCAGCCTCCATTCTCGCAGACGAGAGCTTTCCGATGGGTATATCCTTATCTCTTAACGACTACATACCCGACGGACGTGTGCGCGATAACCTTCCTTCAATATATATGCCTGCCGAAAAATATATCACCGAGGATATGAACGGCAACTATCTCGACGAAAACAACAGCTACGTTATAGTTGAGAACAACGGCACGAAGTATATGATATTCTCTCTTGAGCTCTGGCCCAGAAAGGGTACGCTCGACTGGTTTTCCGAAATCGTTTCCGCCAACACCGACAAGTACGTTATCGTATTCACCAGCTCCTTCGTTGACGATAGCGGCAATATGTATACTATGTGGGATTGGAACGGCGGCTTCAAGTACGAGGGTACGACCAGACTCAAGAACTACAAGCTCGCCCTCATCGACAACGCAAGTGACGGTGAAGGCATATGGAATTACGCAATCTCCAAGTTCGACAACGTGCTCGCGGTAATTTCCTCTAACCTTAACACCGCATCGGGCATCCTCACCAACAAGGTGGCAAACGAAAGAGGCGTTGAGACTGCCATCATCGGTGCAAACGCCGAAAACGGCGCTCATAAAACGAATCCCACCGTGCTTCTCACAAAATTCTCGGCTGACAATACCGAAATAAGCGTTGCGTGGGCAACTGCCTTTGAGGGTGTTGACGAGTCAAGCATCAAGACCGTAAAGCTTGACAAGATAGGCACACTTACAGCGCCTACGATTGACACCAGCCTTCCTCAGATTCCTATGCAGTACAACGGTGCGAACGCCGCTTACATCTACGGCTACGCAGGAAATCTCTTCCGTCCCAACAACAATATGACGAGAGCCGAGGCGTGCACTATATTTGCAAGACTTCTTCTCGGAGTACAGACGATTCCCGACGGATATACCACCCGCTTTACCGACGTAAAGGTGGGCGACTGGTTCTACAACGCGGTAGCGTACCTTGACGAAACGGGCTATTTCTTCCGTCTCACGAGCGACACCTACAAGCCTAACGAGCCTATCACCCGCGCTGAGTTCGTAGAGCTTGCAAACTTCACCTCCTCGCTCAAGGGTACGAAAACGGTAAGCTTTACAGACGTTCCCTCAGACCATTTCTACTACGACTCCATCAAGGCTGCAGCCTCCTCGGGTCTTGTAAACGGCTACGAGGACAATACGTTCCGTCCCGATAACACAATCACACGTGCCGAGGTCGTAACCGTTATCAACAGACTTCTCGGTCTCAAGGTCTCCGACAGAACCGTTGCGGCTGACAGAGTTGAAAACGAGTTCGTTGACATCGGCTCACACTGGGCAAAGCTCAACGTTCTTATGGCATCAAACTCCAACGTTCACGGTCAATATTACTACGACGTTGACTTTGACGGCATTACGGAAACGGCAAGCGATTACACCTTTGCAAACAAGCATTTCTCCCTCAAGATAAGCAAGAAGGACGCAACGGTGCTTGAGTTTATTAACCTTTACACAGGTGAGAACATCAAGGCTCCTCTTGCAGTCAACAGTATGGTCTACATAACCAACGCAAGAGGTGCAAACTCTCTCCCTACAAGCCTTGAGACAGTGGGCAACAGAATAAAGGTAACCTTCAAGAACGGCGCCGTCGCATATATGATAGTTGACGTTAACGACGACTTTATGACCTTTGAAATTGATTCCGACCTTTCCTCCAAAGCGGCAAAGAGCATAACCTTCGCCAATCTCGGTATAACGAGTGAGGCGGTAAATCAGGGCTACCTCCTCAACGGAGTAGGTATGTCCGCGTGGACAAACCCCGTTTACAAGGGCTACAGCTCCACGAATAATGTAACGATAGCTCACGCTTACACCATCTACGACACGGGTCTTATGGGCGCAAAGCTCGGTATTGCCTTCTCCAAGGCAGAGGACAACATCAAGTGTCTCCAGCAGGTAATGGACGCTATCGACCCATCGGTAGGTCTCGTTTCCAAGGCGGGCGGTGCTTACGCGCAGGAATGGGAGGCCAACTTTGGCGACTACGCGATAACGAGAGACCTTAGCCCCGAAACCTTCGACGAAACGGTAGCTCTTCTCAAGGAGCTTCGCATCGACCAGTACGATATCCATCAGAACAACAACACCTTCGTTCAGGGCGACTTCACCTTCGCTTATACCGAAAACGGAACTCCCGAGGAATATTACGAGAAATTCGGTAAGAAGCTCGAGGAAGCGGGAATTGACACTATTCTTCACACCTATGCGTACTATATTGCTCCCGAGGCAGAGAAGCTTCTTTCCAATCCCAAGTGGCAGAAGGACCTTAAGCATATGCCCGACGAGTATACCCTCCGCAAGAGGCTTTCCAAGACCAACGTAAACGTTTCGACGGTTGAGGATGCAACGAGCATCGACATAAACGCGACCTCCTTCAGAAAGACCAGCCGTTACATTTTGATTGACAACGAGATAATATACGTAGGTCAGGGTACCTCCTCAGGTCTTATCAACTGTAAGAGAGGTGCCTGCGGCACGGAGGCTACCGTTCACGAGGCAGGAGCTAAAATATATCATCTCGAGGGCTACTTCTCAATGCTCGTTCCCGAGTATGGCTCCGACCTCTTCTATCACATAGCCGACCTTACCGCAGATACCTATAACAGAGGCAACTTCAAGATGCTCTACCTTGACGCTATCGACGGTCTTGCACAGCATCTTCCCGAAGGAACGGAGAACTGGTACTGGTTCCATATGTTCGTTCACAGAATCGTTTCTCAGTGCGAGCGTGATCCTCAGGTAGAGACCTCCAACGGCGCTCCGTCCGAATGGAACGTTCGAGGACGCAGAGGCGCATGGGACTTTGCTTCCTACTCTAACACCTCTCTCAAGAGATTTACTCAAAACCACATTGATTCCAACATTAACGATATTAACACGAATATGACCACCACGCTCGGTTGGTTCAACTTCTTCATCGACGGTACGGTAGAGCTTGACCTCAAGAACACCTTCTGGCGCACGATGTTCACCGACGTTCTTGACTTCGTAGGCACGAACGCAGTCCTTTACGATATGTCGATGGTTTACCATCCCTTCAACGTAAACGGCATAAACGGTATAAACACCAACCCCTTCCACAAGGCTAACGTTCTTTACTATTCGGGCTTGTACTCCAAGCTTCGTAAGTCTCACTACTTCACCGAGGAAACCAAGAATAAGGTAAAGGCAATCGGCGGTGAGTGGAGAATTATTGAGAAGGATGGTAAGTACTACTTCCAGAGACGCTCCTACGACTTCGTAAACTACGGCTCGGCAATCGGCGTTGAGGACAAGCTCGCAGGCAATAACATATTCTCGGCTCAGTCCCCCTTCATCCGAATCGAGTCCCGTTACTCAACGCTCTTTGAGGACAAGCAGACTCTCATCGAATTTGACGAGACCAAGGCAATCGGCTCGGATAACGTAGTTAAGACCTTCGGCTCCACAAGCTTTATAAAGAAGGGCTATATCGTAAGCGTCAGAGTCAAGGGCACGGGTGCAGACGGCGACGCAATGCTCTTGTCCTTTGCATCGGGTGTTGACGGAGAGAACGACGGACGCCGCGACCACTTTATCGACCTCAACTACAATGGCTGGCGCGAATTCGTATTCGTCGACTTTGACAACGCAGATTACGATATCGACAAGTACCAATTCTCAGGAGTAGGTACGACGCATATGAACTACGTAACCTACCGCTTCCTTCCCAATCAGGGCGATATCAACAGACTTACCATCCGCACCACCGGCGCGACGGGTAAGAACGCTATGATCGACGACGTATTCTATATGAAGCACACAGACGCTCCCATCAAGAATCCGACGGTTACGCTTGGCTCACAGAGTATGACCTTCAACTGCGAAATGAAGGGCGGAGAGTACCTTGAGTATTCACCCGAAACGGGCAAGGCTATTCTCTACCACAACGCAGAGCAGACCACTGAGGAGGTTACCTACACAGGCAGCATCAACGTACCCGCAGGTAAGTACACCGCAGGCTTCTCGGCAGAGGCTCTCACAGAGGCTCCCATAAGAGCCCGTCTTACCTTCGGCTTCTCAGGTCAGGAGATAGGCAACTAACCAAGAAAAAGGGTAAGCCCGACTTACCCTTTTCTTATTCAAAAATCCGACTCTTCAAAATAAGAAAGGTACCGTTATGAACACCTTAAATTTCACAAACAAGCATTTCTCCCTTACACTCGACGGCTGTGGCAGAGTCACAGAGCTTATTAACCTCAAAACAGGCGAAAACGTAAACGATACGAGCGAGGATTACCGCTTTATATTCCTTCGTGCCTTTGACGGAGAAAAAATATATCCCACCTCAATCACAAAAAGCGGCGATATACTTACCGCGGCCTTTGAGAACGGCTTAACGCTCGATTTAAAGGTGGAAAGCTTTGATAATTTTATGACCTTCGAGGTTGTCTCCGAGCTTGACCGCAGCGTTAAGGGTGTCACCTTTGCAAATCTTAAAACTGTTTACACCGATAAGGACAGCGAATACCTACTCAATGCGATAGGTATGTCGGCGTGGACCAACCCCTTGCACAAGGGCTACCGTGAGCCCGCTCCCTGTGTCATTGCAATGGCGGACACCATATACGAAACGGGTGTCAAGGGGGCAAAGCTCGGCGTTGTATTCTCGGAGAAGAGCGACGCTATAAAGTATCTTAAGGAGCTTACTGACACGATAGACCCGTCGGTCGGTCTCGTCTCCAAGGCAGGAGGCGCTTACGCGCGCGATTGGAGACCCAACTACGGCGACTACGCAATAACCAGAAATCTCAATCCCGAAACCTTTGACGAAACGCTCGCGCTTCTCAAGGAGCTTAACATCGACCAGTATGATATCCATCAATACAATACCACCTTCCTTCAGGGTGACTTCACCTTCGCTTATACCGAAAACGGAACACCCGAGGAATATTATGAGAAATTCGGCAAGAAGCTTGAGGAAGCAGGCATTGATACCATTCTTCACACCTATGCGTACTACATTGCTCCCGAGTCCAAGAATATTCTTTCCAATCCAAGATGGCAGAAGGACCTCAAGCTTATGTCCGACGAGTACACCCTTCGCAATAAGCTTTCCGAGACCGACGTAAGCATTGATACGGTCGAGGATGCATCGGGCATCGACGTGAATGCGTCCTCCTTCAGAAGAACCAGCCGCTACGTAATAATCGATAACGAAATCATCTGCATAGCCAAGGGCACTGATTCGGGACTTATAAGCTGTCTGCGAGGTGCTTGCGGTACGACGCCTGCGGCACACGAGGCAGGAGCTAAAATATATCATCTTGAGGGCTTCTTCTCAATGCTCGTTCCCAATTACGGCTCAGACCTCTTCTATCATATCGCAGACCGTACCGCCGACACCTATAACAGAGGCAACTTCAAGATGCTCTACCTCGACGCTATCGACGGTCTTGCTCAGCATCTTCCCGAGGGAACGGACAAGTGGTACTGGTTCCATATGTTCGTTCACAGAATCGTATCTCAGTGCAAGCTTCCTCCTCAGGTCGAGACCTCCAACGGAGCTCCGTCCGAGTGGAACGTCAGAGGACGTCAGGGTGCATGGGACTTTGCGGGCTACTCTAACGTGTCTCTCAAGAGATTTACTCAAAATCACCTTGACACTAACTTCGAGACCATGAAGACGAATATGACCACCACGCTCGGTTGGTTCAACTTCTTCGTCGACGGCACGTGGGAGTTTGACGTCAAGAATACCACCTGGCGCACGATGTTCACCGACGTTCTTGACTTCGTGGGCACAAATGCCGTCATTTACGATATGTCAATGGTTTACCACCCCTTCAACCTGAACGGTGTGAACGGCATAAACTCTAACCCCTTCCATAAGGCTAACGTTCTTTACTATTCGGGCTTGTATTCCAAGCTCCGCAAGTCTCACTACTTCACCGAGGAGGCAAAGAACAAGGTTAAGGCAATCGGCGGTGAGTGGAAAATCGTTGAGCAGGACGGCAAGTATTACTTCCAAAGAAGAAAATACGATTTCGTAAACTACGGCTCGGCTATCGGAGTCAAGGACACTCTCAACGGAGACAATCCCTTTGAAAAGCAGACGCCGTTTATCCGAATCGAATCGCGCTATTCAACGCTCTTTGAGGACAAGCATACGCTGGTTGAATTTGACGAGACCGAGGTGGTAGGTGAGGATGCGATCATCAAGCCCATTACCCCCACGAACTTTATTAAAAACGGTCAGATTGCAAGCGTCAGAGTCAAGGGCACGGGCGCAGACGGCGACGCAATGCTCTTGTCCTTTGCGTCGGGCGTTGACGGTGAGAACGACGGACGTCGCGACCACTTCATCGACCTCAATTACGAGGGCTGGCGTGAGTACGTATTAGTCGATTTTGACAACGCCGACTACGACATCGACAAATACCCATTCTCAGGTGTCGGCACGACGTATATGAACTACGTAACCTACCGCTTCCTTCCCAATCAAGAAGCCATCAACAGACTTACAGTACGTACCACGGGTGCAACGGGCAAGAACGCTATGATAGACGACGTATTCCAGCTTATGCACACCGATGCTCCTATCAAGAATCCCACCGTTAAGGTCGGCAATCAGACCATAACCTTCATCTGTGAGATGAGGGGCGGAGAATATCTCGAGTATTCACCCGAGACGAACAAGGCAATCCTCTATCACAACGTAGAGCAGACCACAGAGGAGGTCACCTGCACGGGCAGCATTGAGGTGCCCGCAGGTAGCTACACCGCAGACTTCTCGGCAGAAGCCTTGACGGAGGCTCCCATAAGAGCCCGCCTTACCTTCGGCTTCTCGGGTCAGGAAATAGGCAATTGAAGTTAAATATTAACATTGAAAGCAGACTCAAACGAGTCTGCTTTCTGCATTTTATCTCTTTTGTGACAAAACGGCATAATAACGATAATCGGCACAAAAAAGACATAAAAACAAGCCTTTTATTATTGACTTTTAAGCCACTGTAAAGTATACTTGAATAAAGGATTTTATTACTTTAACGACTTACGAAAACGTTAAAAAAGGAAGGTACCGATATGAATACCGCAAGCAAAAATTTAACCTTTAAAAACAAGCATTTCTCCTTCACCGTTGCCGAAAACGGCGAGATTGTCGAGATAATCAATCTCTACAACGGCGAGAACGCAAACGATACAAGTGAAGATTACCGCTTTATATACCTCACGGATTTTGACGGGCAGGATATTTATCCCGTGTCAATTGTGCCCAAGGATGATATTATCACCGTAACCTTCGAAAACAGCTTAACGCTTGATATGAGGGCGGAGATTTTCGACGATTTTATGACCTTTGAGCTTGTATCCGAGCTTGACCGTATGGTTAAATCCGTCACCTTTGCAAACCTCAAGACCGTCTACTCCGACGGAGAATATTTACTCAACGCGGTAGGTATGACGGCGTGGACAAACCCGATTGAATGGGGCTACCGCATTCCTGCGCCCTCTTGTCAGGCAAAGGCGTTCACCATCTTTGAGCGAGGAATGACAGGTGCAAAGCTCGGTATCGTTTTCTCCACTAAGGAGGAGGCACTCCCCTATCTCAAGCAGGTGGTTGACGCTATCGACATCCGTGTCGGTCTCACCTCCAAGGCGGGAGGCCCCTACGCAAGAGAATGGAAGGCAAATTTCGGAGACTACGCGCTCATTACGAATCTTGCTCCCGACGTGCTTGAGGAAAACCTTAAGCTTGCGCGTGAATTTGACATAGACCAGTACGACGTGCATCAGAGCCCCTACGGTACCTTCTGTCAGGGTGATTTCCGCTTCGTTCACACCGAGCACGGACTCGCCTCGGAGCACCGTGAGACCGCAGGCAAGAGAATCGAGGACGCGGGAATGATTGCCGCTCTTCACACCTATGCATACTACGTTGATATCAATGCTCACTCAATTCTTTCAAATCCGAAATGGCAGGCTCAGCTTCACGTTACCGAGAACTTTACGCTTTCCGAGGATATCGACGGTGAGACAATCGTTCTCCCGACGGTTGAGAATGCCTCGGGCTTTGACACAAGCTACAATTTCCTTCACACGAATATGAGCTACGTGCTTGTTGATGAGGAAATTATAAAGATAGTAAAGGCGGAAAGCTCGGGTCTTACCGAATGTATCAGAGGCTGCAGCGGTACGGCTGCCGTTCCTCATAAAAAGGGTGCGGTGCTCAAGCACCTCGGAGGAGTTTTCGGAATGTTTACCCCCGTACTCGGCTCAGAGCTTTTCTACCATATTGCCGACCTTACCGCAAAGGCTTACAACGAGGGCGGCTTCAATATGATATACTTCGATGCCATCGACGGTGCGGGACGTCACATTAAGGACAGAAAGGACGCCTGGTACTACCACCAGATGTTTATACACAGAGTTCTCTCACAGTGCGAGCGTACTCCTCTGATCGAGACCTCGGCAGGCTCTCCTCAGGAATGGAACTTCCGAGGCAGAGTAGGTGCTTGGGACTACGCAAACTTCTCAATCAAGAAGCACATCAACAATCACGCAACTCACAACATAAACGATATGCAGAGTAATATGTGCGCAACGCTCGGATGGTTCTGCTTCTATCCCGACGAGGCTTGTCCTTCGGGGCTTAAAAACACCGTGAGAAAGACTCTTTTCCATGATGATATGGACTATCTCGGAAAGTACGCTCTTGCATACGATATGTCCATCGTTTTCCATCCGCTCAGCGTTACCTCGGTAAACTCCAACCCCTTCCATCACGATAACATCGAGTATTATACAAAGCGTTACACGAAGCTCCGTAAGTCCCACTATTTCAAGGACTCGGTGCTTGAGCGTGTAAGAGCGCTTGACGGTGAGTGGAGAGTTATCGAAAGAGGTGACGGATACGCACTTCAGCAGATGTACTACGAGCAGGCAAATCTCGGAAAGCTCCTTGACTCAAGCGACCTCTCCTTCAAGGGCAAGAATCCCTTTGGAAAGCAGACCCCCTTCATTCGAGTTGAGGCGCGCTATTCAACCCTTTTCGAAGAGCCTCTCGCACTTGCGGAGCTTGGAAGCATCAAGCCTATGACCGAGGACTCGGTAGCCCTTCCGTTATCGACCAATACCATAACCGACAGAATCGCTATGACCCTTCGTGTCAAGGGTACGGGAAATGAAAATGATGCGGCTCTCATCTCCCTTTCGGGAGGCGTAAGAGGTGAGGCAGGCGGACGTCTTGACCACTTTATAAGCCTCGGCTTTGAGGGCTGGCGTGAGTTTATTCTTCTCGACGTTGAAAACGCCCAGTACGATACCGAGAAATTCCCCTTCCATAAGATTTCCACGAATTACTCCTCATACGATACCTACCGCTTCACTCCCCCGCTCAACACGCTCAAGCAGGTTGCGGTAAGAGTCAGCGGTGAGACGGCGGACAAGGCGGAATTCGGCACTCTCACCTCCTTCAAGCACACTCCCGCTCCGATAAAGAATCCGTCGGTTACCGTTAACGGTGAGACCGTCACCTTCGATTGCGAGCTTCACGGCGGTGACTACGTTGAATATGACCCCGTAACAAGCAAAGCACTTCTCTATCACAACGCAGAGCAGACGATTGAGGAGATTGCAATAACGGGCAAGCTTGCGGTTGAGGGTGAATTTACCGCTACTTATTCCGCACAAGCACTTTCAGATGCGCCTCTCCGAGCAAGAGTTACCCTCGGCTTTATCGGCGAAGAGCTTTCAAACTAAAAAAAGAAAAGGATTTATTACTATGACAAGCTGTATAAAAGCTACCGACAATGGCATTGTTTTCGGAAACCGTCATTTTTCGGTTACCCTTGACAAGACCTGCAAAGTAATTGAAATAATCAATCTTGATACAAACGAAAACGTAATTGATACTGAAGCCGACCGTGACTTCGTTTATCTTAAGGCACATGACAAGAGCAAAATTCCTCCCGTATCCGTTAAGGCTGACGGAGATATTCTTAAGGTGTCCTTTGAAAACGGACTGGAAGCTGATATAAAAATTGAGGCCTTTGACGGCTTTATCACCCTTGAGCTTGTATCCGAGCTTGATGCGAGCGTGTGGGCAATCTACTTCGGCAACCTTTACACCACCCTCAAGGAGATAAAGGATGAGGACAGCTATATGCTCAACTCGGTAGGTATGACGGCGTGGACCAACCCTCAGGTAGTCGGCTACCGTGAGCCTGCACCCGAGTCCTCGGCGTACGCTTGTACCGTCTACGACAAGTCAGCCAAGGGCGCAAAGCTTGCGCTGGTATTTTCCAAAAAGCGTGACGCTATCCCCTATCTCAAGGCGGTAGCGGATGCAATTGACTCAAGTGTCGGTCTCACCTCCAAGGCGGGAGGCGCTTACGCACGTGATTGGGATGCAAACTACGGTGACTATGCAATCGTCACGAATCTTGAGCCGAGCTTTCTTGAGGAAAACCTCAACCTTGCCGCCGAGTTCAAGATTGACCAGTACGACGTACATCAGATGGCGGGAAAGACCTTTGTACAAGGTAATTTTGAATTCAATTTTACCGAAAACGGAACTGCCGAGGAATTCAAAAACGGCGCGGGCAAAAAGATACGTGAGGCAGGACTTATTTCGGCAATGCATACCTACGCCTATTACATTTCTCCATCGGCTCACTCCATTCTCTCAGACCCGAAATGGCAGAAGCAATTAAAGACAAAGGACTGCTACACTCTCGCAGAGGATATCGAAAAAGACGCGTTGGCGCTTCCGACCGTTGAGGATGCCTCGGGCTTTGAGGTCGCAATGGCTTTCCTGCACACAAATATGAACTACGCACTTCTTGACGAGGAAATAATCAAGATTGACGAGGCAAGGGCTGACGGTCTTTACAAATGTGAGAGAGGCTGCTGCGGTACGAAGGCGGTAGCACACAAAAAGGGCGCAGTGCTCAAGCATCTTGACGGCGTTTTCAGAATGTTTACGCCCGTCCTCGGCTCAGAGCTTTTCTATCACGTTGCCGACAATACCGCCAAGGCTTACAACGAGGGCGGCTTTGATATGCTCTACTTTGACGCTATCGACGGTATAGGACGTCACATCGACAAAACGAAATATGAGCCGTGGTACTACCACCAGATGTTTATTCACCGAGTGCTTTCGCAATGTGAGAGGACTCCTCTCGTTGAAACCTCGTCAGGCTCGCCGTCCGAGTGGAACTTCCGAGGCAGATGCGGTGCGTGGGACTATGCAAACCTCTCAATCAAGAAGCATATTGCAAACCACGTAAGAAAGAATCTCCAATCCATCAAGACGAATATGACCGCCACTCTCGGCTGGTTCAACTTCTTTACCGACGAGCATATCTGGGGTCATATGAAGAACAACAACTACAAGACCCTTTTCCACGACGATATGGACTTTCTCGGAATGAACGCACTCCTCTACGATATGACCCTCGTCTATCATCCGCTCGACTCAAAGTCGATTCTCGAAAACCCATTCCATTATGACAATATCAAGTATTATACCGAGCATTACACCAAGCTTCGCAGATCTCATTACTTCAAGTCCGAGGTACTTGAAAAAGTAAAGAATTCAGGCGGTGAGTGGAGAGTTATCAAGAGAGGCGAGGATTTTCTCTTCCAGCAGATAGCCTACGAAAAAGCCAACCTCGGCAACCTTTGGAGGCTCGGAGATAACACACTCTCGGGTAAAAACCCCTTTAAAAAGCAGATGCCGTTCATAAGAATCGAGGCACGCTATTCAACCCTTTTTGAAGAACCCGAGGTATTTGCACGCATTGACGATTCCAAGCCCGTCGGAGACGTCAAGCTTGACACACCGACGGAATTCCCCAACATTGACAGCCGTATTGCTCAGACCGTCAAGGTCAAGGGCACGGGACGTGACGGCGATGCGGCGCTCATATCAATCTCGGGCGGTGTTCAGGGAGAGCTTGGCGGACGAATTGACCACTTTATCGACCTTAATTTCGAGGGATGGAGAGAATTTCTGTTCATAGATATGGACAACGCCGATTACGACCTTGACAAGTATCAGTTTGAGGGAATCTCCACCGACTATTCCTCCTACGATACCTACCGCTTCTGTCCATACTTCACCACCCTTAAAAACGTTGCGATAAGAGTGTGCGGTGAAACGGGCAAGAACGCCGCATTCGGTGACATCATTTCCTATCCGCAGACCGAAGCACCCATCAAGAATCCGTCGGTCACCGTTAACGGTGAGACCGTAACCTTCAACTGTGAGCTTCACGGCGGTGACTACATCGAATATGACCCCGAGACCGATAAGGCTCTCCTCTTCCACAATACAGAACAAACTGTTGAGGAAATAGCAATGACGGGCAGACTTGCGGTAGACGGTGAATATACCGCCACCTATTCGGCAGAGTGTCTGTCCGAGGCACCTCTCCGTGCAAAGCTCGTTCTCGGATTCATCGGAGACGAGGCAGGAAACAAAAAAGCATAGGAGACGTAAAAAACTCCAAACCGCCAAAAGCAAGAAAGTATAAAGAGGCTTTAAAAAACTCGAGCAGAGCTTTTTAAAGCCCTTTTCTTTGTTCGGGAGAAAAATCCGTTTATGTGAATTTGAATTTATAAAATGTATTTTTGTGTATTTTCGCCTCACGCTCATTGACAAGTCCTTTCCTGCAATTTATACTGTATATAAGATAATTTTCAAAATAGGCAATTAATCAAAAAGCAATGCGCTTTTTATTGACATTCACGTTATTATAGGTTAAACTGTTTTCAGGACAAAAAACACCTTAGCTTATTTCAAGAAAGAGGTTTACTATGGCTAAAAGAATCACACAGACCGAAAACGGCTTTACATTCGGCACGAAGCATTTTTCGGTAACACTTAACAAGAGTGCCGTGGTTGAGAACATTACCAACCTTGCAAACGGCAAGGAAATAAACGACTCGGAGAAAAATCCCGAATTTATTTTCCTGAACGATTACAATAAAAGCAAAATTCCTCCCGTACTTCTTGAAAAGGACGGAGAGGAATTTAAAGCAACCTTTGAAAACGGAATGACCGTCAATTTTGTCATTGAGTGCTTTGACGATTTTCTAACGGTCGAACTTACCTCCGAGCTTAAGGCGGACGGAGTGATAGAGTACGTAACCTTTGCAAACCTCACCACCTCCCTTTCCGAGCCCGATTCCGAATACGTTATCAACTCGATGGGTATGTCCTTCTGGACGAAGACGGCAGACTCGGGTATAAGACTCGTCGCACGTGATACTATTGCTTGGGCTTACCCCGAGCTTCCCGAGGGAATCAAGGGAGCAAAGGTAGGCATCGTCCTTTCAAGAAGAGACGGAGCTGTAAAAGCCATTCAAGCTCTTGCGGATGCAATAGATCCAAAAATCGGTCTTATATCCAAGGCGGGCGGACCTTATGCTCGCGAGTGGAGGGGCAACTTTGAGGATTATGCAATCATCCTCGATATGACCCCCGAAACGATAGACGAGAGTATTAAGCTTTGCAAGGAATTTTGCATCGGTCAGTACGACGTGCATCAAAAGGCAGGCGTCACCTTTACTCAGGGTGATTTCCGCTTTGCCAATACCGAGCACGGTGAGCCGAGTGAATTCCGCGAGGGTCTTGGCAAAAAGCTTCGCGATGCAGGCCTTACCACCGCACTTCACACCTACGCCTACTACATTGACAAAAACGCCCACTCCATTCTTACCGACCCGAAATGGCAGTCCGATCTTATGGTCGTTCGCGAGCTTACGCTTGCAGAGGATATTTCGGCAGACGCCGTTGAAATTCCCACTCTTGAGGATGCCTCCGACTTCAACACACACTACGCATACTCCATACCCAATATGCCCTACGTGCTCGTTGACAACGAGATAATAAGGGTCAACAAGGCTACCGCTCCCGCACTTGCGGAATGTATCAGAGGCACCTGCGGTACTACCGCCGTCTCTCACCGCAAGGGTACGGTCGTAAAGCAGCTGACGGGTAAATTCTTACAGTTCACCCCCGTTTTCGGAAGCGAGCTTTTCTACCACGTAGCCGACCTTACCGCAAAGGCGTACAACGAGGGCGGCTTTGATATGCTCTATTTCGATGCCATTGACGGTCTTGGAAGCCATATGAAGAATACGCGTGACGTATGGTACTACTTCCATTCCTTCATTCACAGAGTAGTATCCCAATGCGAGAGGACTCCCATCGTCGAGACCTCGTCAGGCGGTCCGTCCGAGTGGAACGTCAGAGGACGCTACGGCGCGTGGGACTATCCTCACGCAGGTATAAAGAAATTCGTTTCAAATCACGTTAAGAGCAATATCGTGCGTCAGCAAAAAAACGTTACCACGACGCTCGGCTGGTTCAACTTTTTCCCCGACCTTTACTCCTGGGGACGTATGAAGAACAACAATTACAAGACCGAGTTCCACGATGACCTTGACTATTTCGGAATGAACGCGCTCCTCTATGATATGACGGTGGTATATCATCCCCTGCCCGTTAAGGATATTACAGAAAACCCCTTCTATTACTCAAACATCAAGTATTATACCGAGCATTACACGAAGCTCCGCAGGTCTCACTACTTTAAGCCCGAGGTACTGGAAAAGGTAAAGAGCGTCGGCGGTGAATGGAGAGTCGTCAAGAGAGACGACGAGTTCGTGTTCCAGCAGATACACTATAACAAGACCAACCTCGGCAATCTCAAGGACGGAAGTGACCTCACCTGCACGGGCAAAAACCCCTTCAAAAAGCAGATGCCGTTCATAAGAATAGAGGCACGCTACTCAACCCTCTTCGACGAGCCCAAGACCCTTCTCAACCATAGCGGAAAAATTGAAGGAACGCTTGAAAAGAGTCCTATCAATTTTGAGAATATTGACGAGCGTATGGCTATGACTATGAAGATAAAGGGCACGGGACGTGACGGCGATGCGGCGCTCATTTCCCTTTCGGGAGGTATAAGAGGTGAGAGCGCAGGCAGAAGCGACCACCTTATCGACCTCAATTTTGAGGGCTGGCGTGACCTTATTCTCTTTGACATTGACAACGGCGAGTACGATACCGACAAATACAAGTTTGAGGGCGTTGTAACCGACACCTCGGTCTATACAACCTTCCGTTGTATTCCGAATCATTTTCAGCTTGACACCGCCGCAATCCGTCTTTGCGGAGAAACCGCGGGCAATGCGGAATTCGGCGACCTTATCACCTATCCTCATACCGAAGCACCTATCAAGAATCCCTCGGTAACCGTGGGCAACGATACCGTCACCTTCAACTGTGAGCTTCACGGCGGTGACTACATTGAGTATGACCCCGAGACAGATAAGGCTCTCCTCTTCCACAACACCGAGCAAACGGTTGAGGAAATCACGATGACGGGAGGTCTTGCGGTAGACGGTGAATATACCGCCACCTACTCGGCAGAGTGCCTCACCGACGCACCTCTGCGTGCAAAGCTCGTATTCGGCTTTACGGGAGACGAGGCAAAGAATAACTGACGGCTTCAAAATCGATTATAAAAGCAAAAGAGATGAGTCAACCGACTCATCTCTTTTTGTAATAGCTTGCTTTAGTCCTGTACCATTGCAACAGTGTTGTGCTTTATGGAATTGTAGATAATCTGCCAGATAAATACAAAGGTCTTAACGTCAAAGCTACGAGCACTTGTAAGCTCATACTCACGGGCAATTCCGAAGGCTTCCTCAAGGAGTGCCTCTGCCTTTTCAAAATTCTTCTTGTAAAGGCTGTCAAGCATTTCGGCAATTTTCTCTACAAGGTCGGAATGTACGCCGAGGTTATACCACTGCACCTGCTCGTCAAAGCCGTCACAGTGCACGTCTGTACGGACAAGGTCGGAAACCGCCGCTCTTACCGAGTCAAGAAGCTTCTTTTCCTTATCAAAATCACGGCAACCCGCATCAAAGGAGTAAATAACCGAAAACGCATCGGAGATTTTTTCGCAATAGGTCTTTGCCCTTGCCCAATCCTTGCCGAAAGCCTCACGGTAGTAGTCACGGCATATCTTATCGTAATCCTCGTTCTTATTCCAGAGCTTGCGAGCCATGGTATACATTGGGAGGTTAGTCGGGAAATACGCACGGGTGGTCTGTGCCGAGAGAAGTCCTCCGAAACGGCAATCGTCATACGCCTCAATATCACGGGCAAGTATCTCGGAAATGTGAGCGTAGCCCATATCCTTGAAGTGATTCCAGATAAGGTGATAGTCAAACACGAAGGTCTCACCGTCAAAGGTGTTTTTTCTCCACTCGTCAAGATACATAAGGTTTTCGTGAGGAGTTGCAGGCCATACAAGGCTGTTTCTCGTGTAGGGACGAAGCGTAAGTCCCTCATGCTTTTCGGCATACGACTCGTTGAAAAGACGGGTAATGGGCGCAAACATCATAATAAAGCGGTCGGGATTTTCAAGTCTTTCCTCGATGGGTGCCCAAAGAAGATCGACGTAAATGAGGAATACGACACGGGTGTCGATGCCCTCCTCGGTAAGCATTCTGTCAATGTCGTTGAGCATCATAACGTAGAAGTCGGAGGGGTTATGCTTTGCACACTCCTCACATTCACAATGGTTATTACAGCCGTCGGACAGCCAGAAATGAACGAAGTCAACGTGGGGATTTTCCTTGACCTTCTCAACGTACGCCTTTGCCATTCCGTGTCTCAATTCCTCCTGCGAATAGCAAAGAGGAGTGAACATAGGCTTATTTTCGGCATAAGCGCGCACGCCGTTTACCATTGCAAGCTTGGGACGGATATGCTCGGGCACGTCCTCGGGCTTAACCTCGTCGAATGCGTCCGCAACGTCAACCCCTATGGGAGCAAGAGTGAAGCCGTGACCGAAGGAATGGAAGAGAAGCGAGCGCTTCTTTATCTCCTCCATAAAAGCCTCGTAATAGCCGAGAGTATCCTCAAAGGTATATTCCTCAGCGGAAATAAGCGGATTGTTCTCGTGAGTAAACCATGCCTTGTAATTTTCGTGAGGAGTCTCAAATTCAATAAAAACGCTGTTCATTCCCACCTTGGGAAGCCAATCTGCAAGCTGCTCGTGAGCCTCGGGAGATGTAGCACCAATCATATCAATGCATCTGTGACGGCTTGTAGGAGTCTCCTCGATATGCGCCTTGAGAGGCTCAAGCTTTTTCTCGGGAAGCTTTTCACCCTCCTCACCGGGTCTGTGCCATACGCATCCAAGCTCTCGCAGGAGTCTGTACACCGCAAGCAAAATGCTTCGCTCGTTTGTACCCGTGATAATACCCGAGTTATTTTCAACATCGATATAAACCGAATCGTCGTAACGGCGGTCGGCAACCTCGGGAAGATATTTATTAAAGTCCTCGCTCATACCGAGCCATATAACACCCAAGACACTTTCGTCGTATGTCTTATGTACTCTTATATGCACGTCAACGCCTGCATCTATTCTGTGAAGGTAGCGTCTTAGCTCCTCTGCGGCAAATCGTACGGTTTCGTGAGAGCCGAGTCTTGCAATTATAATTTCCATAGCAATCTCCAAAAAAGTTTTATTTTAAAATATTATATTGTATCAGCTCTTTTTTGTCAACGAAAAAAATCCTTTATTTTCGCTAAAATTAACACTTTGTACTTGTATCCCGAGCGCTTTTGGTATATAATAAGGTAGAATAGTATATTTATGTCAATCGGAGGCTATGTTATGCTTGACAAAATCAAACTTGAAATAAAGACTGCCCTTACCTCTCTTTTGGCGGAGGCAAAGCTTGAAAAGGGCGACATTGTGGTTATAGGCTGTTCAACGAGCGAGGTGCTCGGTAAGAAGGTTGGTACCTTCTCAAGTCTTGACGTCGGACGTGCTCTCTTTGAGACCGTCTACCCTATCCTTAAGGAAAACGGCTTGCACCTTGCGGTGCAGTGCTGTGAGCATCTCAACCGCTCGGTAATCATCGAGCGAGAGGTTGCACGCGAGTACAGACTTGAGAGAGTCAACGTCGTACCTCAGCTTCACGCAGGCGGTGCGTTTGCAATGCAGGCTTGGGAGAATTTCGCAGAGCCGTGTGCCGTTATGGGTGTTCAGGCTGCGGCAGGACTTGACATCGGCAGCGTACTTATCGGTATGCAGCTCCGTCCCGTTGCCGTACCCGTTAGATG
>JAFYTG010000186.1 GCA_017558945.1 Clostridia bacterium | reverse complement strand
GTTGAGGATGGCGACAGCGTTATATTCTTCAACTTCCGCGGAGACCGTTCAATTGAAATCTCCAAGGCTTTCGAGGACGAGTCCTTTGACAAGTTTGACAGAGTTCGTTTCCCCAAGACAATCTACGCAGGTATGCTTGAGTATGACGGAGACCTTCACATCCCCTCTCGCTATCTCGTTTCTCCCCCTGAAATCACCGACACTCTCGGTGAGAAGCTTGCCGCTGAAAAGATTACTCAGCTCGCACTCTCCGAGACTCAGAAGTACGGTCACGTAACTTATTTCTGGAACGGTAACAAGTCGGGCAAGTACGACGAGGAAACCGAGACCTATATCGAAATCCCCTCCGACGTTGTTCCCTTTGAGCAGCGCCCCTGGATGAAGTGTGCGGAAATCACCGACACTCTTATCGAGGCAATGGAAAGCGGTAAGTACGGCTTCATCCGTGTTAACTTCCCCAACGGAGATATGGTAGGTCATACGGGTAGCATGGAGGCGACCATCGTTTCCATGGAGGCTCTCGACCTCTGTATCGGCAGAATTCTCGATACCGCCGATAAGCTCGGCGTTGCAGTTCTCTTCACCGCAGACCACGGCAACGCAGACGAATGTCTTGAAATGAACAAGAAGACGGGTGAGGTTACAAACAAGCCAAAGACAAGCCACACTCTCAACCCCGTTCCCTTTATTTTCTACGACAACAGCTTCAAGGATAACTACACGGTAGTTGACGGAGAATACGGTCTTTCCAACATCGCCTCCACCGTTGTAAACCTCCTCGGCTATAAGGCTCCCGAGAAGTGGGACGCTTCTATGATTGAGGTTAAATAATTAAAAATCGAATATTAACGCTGAAAGCCTCCCGACGAAACGGGAGGCTTTCTTCATTATAATTTAAGTTCTGTCAAATGCCTTGATAACCGTTCTTATCTGATAACGGGCGTGAGTAAAGCGCTTGGTGTAATAGGACTGGAAGTTGTTATCTCCGTCCCTCATCATAAACTCAAGCATAAACGCAAAGCCCTTCCAGTTATCGTAAACCGTACCGAAGTCAAACTGAGTTCCGTCGATTACAATATCCATAATCTCCTTTGACTCGGAGTCACGGAGATAACGGGTCTTAAGAGCAATTTCGTAAAGGGTAGGAGTTACGGTCTTCCAGCTTTCCGCCGAGAGAGCCTCAACAATTCGTCCTACAAACTCGGTATCCTTACAGGTCTTGGGAACTGCAAGAGCGGTATGATGACCGCCTACCATAGTCTTGTACATTGTCTGATTTTCATCGTACTTGGGAAGAGGAATGAGTCCGTACTCGTCCTCGAAATTACGCAAATTCTCACCCGTTGCAGAATTGAGAGTACCCAAAGCGAATATAGACTTCTTCTGATGGAAAAGCTCACCCGCACGGCTTTCGCCGTTAGACTTATCGCCCTCGAAAAATACGCCGTTGTTGTTGTAGCAGAAGTCATAAAAGTCGTTGACTATTGCATCTATTTTATCGGTCTTTACACTTATCTGAGGAACGCCGTCGGCATCCTTGGTACAAACGGGATTGTCAAACGCCCAAAGGAAAGAGTTAAGAGCGGTACCCTGAGAGAGACCGAAGCCGTAAAAGTCGTTTAAGTCACGCACGTCGTTACCGTCGTCAACGTAGATATCCTTAATCATTTCAGCAAGCTTATCAAAGGTCCATTTTCCGTCAAGAACAAGCTTGTACAAATCGCCAAGCTCATAGGAGGATGCAAGATTCTTGTTGAAATAGAGACAGTAAGCACCGGAAACCGCAGTTAAATTAAGGTGAGAAATTGCAATAAGGTTCTTTCCGTTATAGGTAAGGTCGGTGGCGTTTGACTCATACCACCAGGGCTTTGAAAAGTCGATATGCTCAATATCGTACCAGTTCAAAAAGAGCTTCTTGGTAACCATACCGCCCATGGACATAACCATACCCATAAACAAGTCGAACTCGTCGTTGCCCGAAAGCACCGTCTTTGAAACGTAGTCGCTTGCCTCGGTATAAGTACCCGTATAAACGACCTCAAAATCAACGTTGAAGCGGTTTGCAACGATTTCGTTACGAGCAAAACGGGCATCCTTGAGAAGATCTCCCTTGTTTCTATCCTCCTCTGCTATCTCAATCTCAGTCGGAGAATGTGCTACTACACGGAGAACCCGTCCCCCGTAATCCGCCTCACCGAGTCCGTCGTCAACGAGACTTCTCTCATAAAATATCGAGTCCTCGTCATAGGTTTTGGTTTCGTTGCCTCCCTTTTTTTCCTCTTCATTCTTCTCCTTGCAGGAAAAAAGCAAGGTCGCAGAGGAAAGAAGCATTAAAATCGCAAGAGTTAACGCAATAATTCTTTTCATAACGAAATTTCCTTTCCACGTACATTTATACGTATAATTGAATTATATAAAAAATTACGCTTTAGTCAATGTATAATCGTATTGAAATTATGTATTTTATAACTGTTTCATTTATTTCTTGAACGAAGCTTCTTGAAAAAATCCTTCAAGACCTCCGAGCATTCATCCTCAAGAATACCTCCGACAACCGTCGGATGATGGTTGAAGGCGTGGTCGTTTAGGTTCATAAGACCTCCGAAGCAACCCGCCTTGGAATCATACGCACCGAAATAAAGATTTCGGATACGCGCGTTTATTATAGCTCCTGCACACATTACGCACGGCTCAAGCGTGACGTACATATCGCACTCCCAAAGCCTCCACCCTCCAAGCTTACGGCAAGCACGGTCAATGGCAACAAGCTCGGCGTGCTTCAAGGCATTCTTGTGAGTCTGTCTGGCGTTTGAGCCGTAGGAGACTATTTCTCCGTTTCGCACGATAACGCATCCGACGGGTATCTCACCACGCTCGCCACACAGCCTTGCGTAATGCAGGGCTTTTCTCATATAATCCTCGTGTGTCATAATCTCTCCAGCCAAACGAGAAAGAGATATATAAGATATCCTGCAATGAAATACAGTGCAATTCTCGGAAGCACCTGCATAACCATACGGCTCTTATATTTTTCTCTTTTCTCAACCTTCTTCATCTCGTCCTCAATAGCCGTTTCCTTTTCCGCAGTATTTTGGGTAGCGGTGCGAGCAAGGATATGCTCGGCGCGCTTTGCCCTCTGCACGAAGGAATACTGGTCGGAGGTAAACTCGGAATTGTCTTTCATCAAAACCATTTTTTCAAGGTCGATCTTTAATCTTCCGCAACGCTTACACGCATCAAGGTCGGAGGTGTTTTTCTGTGAGCAGGTGCATATCCACGCACCTTCCGAAAACTGAGGCATAATAACGGCAGGATGCTTTTCGCTCTTATGAGATGGGGTTATTGCCGAATCCATCTCGGCAGCGTGAGACTCACGCACAGCTGAACGTCTGTCAACGGTCGAGCAGGAAAGAGTCTCAACCGTTCCGTCCTCGTAGGTCACCTCGTCGATGAAAATCTCGTAACGCTTGAAATAGGTTTCGGGAATGGGTATGTAATCGTCAGCTCCCAAAAGTCTTTCGCCCATTTTCTTTTTATTCACGCTATAAACGTAAGTAAGCTTTTTGTACGGGAGAGGTGAATCGAGATAAAGAAAAAGTCTTATTTTAAAAGAACGGATAAGCTTATCGGTTATACGGGCAAAGTGAATTGAAAGAAAATACTCAAGACTTTCAATGTCATAAACCTCAACCGCCTCCTCAAGCTCAAGAGGAGACTTATCGAAGAGAAAGTGAAACTCCTTTTTGCCAATCTGCTTGAAATATCTTTTTTTGCCGAAAATACGCTTTGTAAAATCGTGCTGTGAAACGCTATCCATTTTGAGAAAAATCCTTTCTTATTAAAACGAATATACCGACTCCGACAAAAAACGATACGACTGCAATCGAGGTGCTCGGTGCAAAGCATAGCGCGGCAAGAAGGTTATTGACGGCGTGGCAGAGTATCGGAAGCCGTACGCTTCCCGTTCTTCCGTAAGCAAATGTTAAAAGCACTCCGAGAATAAAAGAGAGAATAATTGCGGGAGGGCTTGAATGTGAAAGTGAAAAGAGCAATGAAGAGAGAAGAATTGCCCGTCCTGAGCCGATAAGACTATTAAGACTTTCAAAAAGCGTGGCTCTGAAAAACAGCTCCTCGGCTATCGGCACAGCAACAACAGACAAAGCCGCTCCAATCGGAGAAAGGTTGACGGGCGCAGACTCAAAAGCAAGTCCAAGCAAAGCCGATGCCGTTATGCTCACGCTGATAAAAAACAAAAGCATCAAAAAAGCCCTACCGAACGCAAGAGACTTGCGTTCGGTATTTTTCGGGGAGAAAATAACGTAAAGCAGAATATACAAGGCACACGCCATAACGCTTGTAACAGTGGCGTCAAAAAGCACACCCGTCGCAAGAAGAACGGCTCTGGCTCCTATAAAAGAGAGGAGAAGTGCTAAAAGCTTACTCATTCTCTTCCTTATCCTCGTCCTCGTCCTCATCCTCAAATTCCTCGGGATGAGCAAGGCGGTATTCCTCGCAAAGCTTTTGCCAAGAGGTAGTATTTTCCTTATTATGCTCAACGCAATAGCTGTTTACGGGACGGTTAACTCCCGAGGTAAAGCCCGGATATGTGCCGTTAAGATAAAGATTCATAAAGAAGGGCAGGCTCGTATCGTCGGGATAGACGTAATCGTGAGGCACCTGCATATAGGTGTACTGAGCATCGGTAACCGCAACGTTCTTTTCTATTCTTCTGTTTTCGTTTCTGACAAGGGCAATAGTTATAACCTTGTCCTCGGGGCATCCGACGTCGGCAACGCTCTTCGTTTCGGTACACCATTGCACCTCAACGTGAGCATTACATTCGGAGGTGGGCACGGTGTTACGGGTATAATAGCCCGTAGCGGTGCGGTTTCCTCTCGGGTCAAGTGAGCAATATTCACCTGCGAGCAGACCTGAGTCCTTACAGTAGACCCTCTCAACAAGCTCGGAGAAATCAAATTCCTCAACGCCTCCGCGGTCGATATACTTTTGGTGTACCCTCTTCATAACCTCGTCCCAAACGGTAAGCGCAGGGCTTGGCACGAAGTTCTGCATATAACGGGGCTGGTCGTAGCCGAACCACGCCGCTCCCGAGAAATAAGGAGTATACGCCGCAAAGTACAAGTCCTTGTTATCGTTGGTGGTACCCGTCTTTGCCGCAACGTCAACGTCCTTGGTAACGGTAAGACGGCGTGCAGTACCGTAGCCTGCAGGGTCGGCAACCTCGGATAAAATCTTTGTCATAACAAGAGCGGTATCGTGACTTAAAATAACCTCGCTCTTTTCCTCGTTTGACAGAATTACGTGTCCCTGAGCATCGCACACCTTGACGTAGGTACGGGATTTATTGAAAATACCGTCGTTGGCAAAGGTTGCATATGCGGAAGCCATATCACGAAGGGTTACACCGTAGGTAAAGCCACCGAGTGCAAGAGGTGAAAGGGACATATCGCTGTGAGTTCCGCCCACGTTTTCGTAAAGAGTGGAAAGGCGGTACTTATTACGAAGGAAATTGAACACGTTTTCTGTTCCGAGCTTATCAACTATTCTTACCGCAACTGTATTGACCGAGCGTATTACCGCGTCTGCAACCGTCGTATATCCTCTGTATTGTGCAGGGGAGTTTGACGGCCAAGCGTTACCCGTCGTAGGATTTATATTAAACGGAAAATCGTCAATGGCGGTTGAATAGGTAATTATGCCCTCCTCTATTCCCTGAGAGTATGCCGAGAGAGGCTTGATTGACGAGCCGGGCTGACGGGTGGTCATGGTCGCTCTGTTCCAGCCTCGGTTTTCTTTCTTTTCTCCCCTTCCGCCTACTATTCCGAGCACATTGCCGTTATAGGGATTTACGACAACCATTGCCGATTCGGGCTGAACACCATCGACGTCGGGGAAATACTCGTCGCTCTCAAATACCTCCTCCATGGTGCTCTGTACCTCGAGGTCCATCGTGGTATATATCTGAAGTCCACCGGAGTAAACAAGCTGAGTCGCACTCGCCTCGTCCATTCCCTTCTGCTCCATAAGGTCGGAAATAACGTCATCCATTACGGTGTCCACGAACCATGAATGTATACGGACGTTACTATCGTCCTCCTCGGTAATGTCTCCATTGAAAAGCACGATATCCTGATCGTAAACCTCGTCAAAGGTATCCTTATCAATAATCTTCTGGTCGAGAAGCTCCTCAAAAATTACCTGACGGCGATATTTATTATTTTCGGGATTCTGTATCGGGTCGTAATAGGTCGGACGATTGGTAATACCTACAAGACAAGCACATTCAACGAGAGTCAGCTCGGACACGTCCTTGTGGAAATAGTAATTTGCCGCCGCCTGAACTCCTCCGCATCCCTGAGAAAGATAGATGGTGTTGAGATACATCTCAAGTATCTCCTCCTTGCTCTTCTTCTCCTCAAGGGACAGAGCGCGGAATATCTCCTGTATCTTACGCTGAATTTTTACGTCGTCCTCGCCCGTTACGTTCTTGATAAGCTGCTGAGTGATGGTTGAACCGCCGTAGCCGAAGGAGCCGCTTTTAAAGACGTGAAGCACCGCACCTACCGTTCTTCTCCAGTCAACACCGTGGTGGTCCCAGAAGCGCTTATCCTCAATAGCAACTACACAGTCGATAAGCTCGTCGGGCATCTCGTCAAAGGAGACCCACAGTCTGTTCTCGCTTCCGTGAAGCCTCTCCTCCTCAAGCTCGACCCACTTGCCCTCGGTATGATGGTCATCGGTATATTCCATATAGTAAATGGAGGTGGTCTGGTTCAAATCCATTTTAAGATTTTCAATATCGTATTCGGTGTCGATATTTTCCTTAATGTAAACGGCAAGGAACGCCGCCATTATAGAGCCCGAAATAATTCCGATGAGAATAAGAGTGAGAAACACACTGATTATTCCCTTGAAAATACTACCGCCTATTCTTCTTTTTTTCATACCCTTCTCCTTCATTTCAATACAACGTTATCGTCACCGAGCATCCTTTTGAGTACCCTTACCATTTCATCGGACGGCTCGATTTTTAAGCTTGCACGGAACGCCTTATTATCCTTCTTTGAGAAAAAGATAAGCGCGCTGTCACCCTGACACAAATCAAGCAGATTGTAGACCTTGCGCACGCTCGGGTCGTCCATAGACTCAACGCGCAGATACATAGTCTTAAGATTTGCAAATTTATCGTCGGTTATTGCTCTTTCAACGCTTTGTGCGATAAGCTTAAGCTCATCGTCCTTGGTGGTTATCTCGCACTTGATATGCAGTACGTTTTCGGGCTCAAGCACCTTTTCGCACTCGTCAAACGCCTTGGGGAATATTACCACCTCGGCAAAGGAGGTAATATCGGCTACCTTTATAAACGCCATAAACTCACCTTTTTTCGTACGGGTTATACGCTTTGAGGTCATATTGCAGAGAATCTCTACCACCTGCTTTTCACGGTATTCCCCCGTACCTGCATCAAGAGAGTTTTTAATATCCTCGATTCTCGCACACCTCTTGACAAGTCTCTTGTAATCGTCAAGCGGATGTCCCGAAAGATACACTCCCGTGACCGTCTTTTCCATATCAAGTCTCTCGGCAAGCGTCTCCTTACCGACGTCACGAAATTCTATCTGCAAGGGTCTTGAGGTATCTCCGTTTGAAAACAAATCAAGCTGTCCCGCAACGTTATGCCTCTTTATATCCGCCACCGTCTCAAGTGCCAGAGGAAGTGTCGAAAGCATCTCACACCGTCCGTCGTGCAGACAGTCAAGTGCTCCTGCCATTATAAGACTCTCGGTCATTTTGCGGTTGGAGTCTCTGCCCGACATTCGCATAACGTAATCCTCAAAGCTTACGAATGGGGATATTCGCCTTTCGGCAAAGACCTCCTGAAGTGCTCCGAGTCCTACGTTTTTTATGGCAAGAAGCCCGAAGCGTATGCCCTCGGAAGTAATAATAAACTCCGCATCACTCAAATTTATATCGGGCGGTAAAACGGGAATGGACAGCGCCCGACATTCAGCAACGTAGGCGTTTATCTTGTTCTCGTCACCGAGTGAGCAAGTGATAAGAGACGCCATATATTCGGCTGGATAATGATACTTGAGATACGCCGTACGGTAGGTGAGATAGCTGTACGCACAGGCGTGAGACTTGTTGAAGGCGTACTTGGCAAACTCCGCCATCTCATCGAATATTTTTTCGGCAACCTCTTTTTTGACTCCGCGTGCTATCGCTCCCTCAATGCTCTTGTCGGGAGTGCCGTAAAGAAAGACCTGACGCTCGTTTTCCATAACGTCCAGCTTCTTTTTGCTCATAGCACGACGGACTATATCCGCTCTGCCGAAGGTGTAGCCCGCAAGAGCGCGGAATATCTGCATAACCTGCTCCTGATAGACGATGCACCCGTGAGTCACGGAAAGTATTTCGCGAAGTCTCGGGTCGGGATATTCTACGCCTCCGTTTCGGCTGTTTTCGATATATTTCGGTATAGAGTCCATAGGACCGGGGCGGTAAAGAGCTATTGCCGCCGTTATATCCTCTATTGAGCGTGGCTCAAGCCTCATCATAAGGCTTCTCATTCCCTGCGACTCAATCTGGAACATTCCAAGGGTCGAGCCCTCGGAAATATATTTGTAGACCTCTTCATCCTCGAGGTCGATTTTTTCAATGTCAAAATCGGGATTTTTCTCGGTAATTCTGTCAACTGCACCGTCAATTATGGTAAGAAAGCGCAGACCGAGAAAGTCAATCTTCAAAAGTCCGAGGTCGGCAACCGTATTCATTGGATACTGGGTTGCAACCACATCTCCAAGTGTACAAAGCGGCACGTAATCCTGCACGGGTCTGTCTGTGATAACGACACCTGCCGCGTGAAGTGACGGATGTCTCGGCATCCCCTCGAGTGACTCGGATATGTCGAGAAGTCTTTTTACCGCATTCGACGACTCGTAAAGGTCGAGAAGCTCACGGCTTTCCTTCTTTGCACGCCGAATGGTCATATCAAGGCTTCTCGGAATAAGCCTTGCAACCTCATCCACCTCGTCGTATCCCATCCCCAGCACTCTGCCGACGTCACGCACGGCAGCTCTTGCGGCAAGGGTATTAAAGGTAACTATCTGCGAAACGTGGTCAACACCGTAACGGCTTATGACGTAATCAATAACCTCACGGCGACGCTCGTTACAGAAGTCAATATCAAAATCGGGCATACTGACACGCTCGGGATTTAAAAAGCGCTCAAACAGAAGTCTGTGCTTTATCGGGTCAACGCCTGTGATTCCGAGAGTGTATGCGGCAAGGCTTCCCGCACCCGAGCCTCTGCCAAGACCTACGGAAATACCTCTCCGTTTTGCAAAGGATACGAAATCGTCAACTATCAGGTAGTATTCAGCAAAGCCCATATCAATAACCACCGACAGCTCATAGTCGAGTCTTTCGGTGTATTCCTTCTGCTCTTCGGGAGGAATGGAATGCTTGCGAAAAATCTCACCAAGCCCTCTTCTGCATTTTTCACGCAGGTATTCCTCGTTGGGAATACCCTGAGAATTATTAAAGGCAGGGAGATAAAGGTGGGAAAAATCAAAATCGAAATTGCACTTTTCAGCAATTTTTACGGTATTTGCAAGCGCCTCGGGATAGCGTGCGAAGATGACCGACATTTCACTTGCAGACTTCAAATAAAGCTCGTCGGTCTCAAAGCCCTTCGGACGCCCCTCGCTCAAGGTGGTGGCGGTCTGTATGCACATAAGCACCGCCTGACTGCCTGCATCCTCGCGCCTTAAATAATGCACGTCATTCGTTGCAACCAGCGGAACGTTATATTCGCGTCCTATTCTCGCAAGCCCCGTTATAACCGTCTTTTGCTCGGCAATTCCGTGGTCCTGAAGCTCAAGGTAAAAATCCTCACCGAAAATCGACTTCATTTCAAGAGTATGCTCAACGGCGCCCTTGTAATCCCCCGACAGAAGTGATTGCGGTATGCGACCCGAAAGGCATCCCGACAGAGCAATAAGCCCATCACGATGCTCACGCAACACCTTCATATCAATTCTCGGCTTGTTGTAAAAGCCCTCGGTATATGCAATGGAGTTAAGCTTTATGAGATTCTTATAGCCCACCTCGTTTTTTGCAAGAAGCACGAGATGATAGGTATCGGTGTCAAGATTGTATACCCTTCCGTCCATACTCCTCGGAGCAAGGTACACCTCACATCCGATTATAGGCTTGATATTGTACTTTTTTGCGCTTTTATAAAACTCAACGGCACCGTACATTGCGCCGTGGTCTGTCATAGCAACCGCAGCTTGTCCAAGCTCCGCCGCACGCTCGAAAAGCCTGTCTATACGACAGGCACCGTCAAGCAGACTGTATTCGGTGTGCAGATGGAGATGGACAAACTCGGACATTAATCGTTTTCCTTTGCTATTTCAATAATTTTCTTAAGGCGGTGGTTAAGTCCCGAGCGGGAGATGGCTCCCGCCTCGGTGTAACGGCAAAGCTCTGAAAGGGATGCATCGGGATAAGCAAGCCTTAATTCAGCCGCATCTCGAAGCTCCTTTGACAGAGTATTCCACTCGCCTCTGTCTTTTATTTTCTCAACCGCCATTTTAAATTTCAAAAAAGCCGAAACCGTTCGTTGAGTGTTTGCGTTCTCACAGTTACAGCTACGGTTGATGTTGTTTCTCGTTTCCTTTTCAATGCTCTTTTCAATAACGTCAAAGGCGTAGGGAGTCGCTCCGATTTCGGTGAAAAGGTCGAAAAGCCTCTCGCTGCCCTTTATATAGACAATGTGGTTGTTACGCCTTTTTATAAGCCTTGCCTCACGTCCCTCGACGAGAAAATAGGAGTAGAGTGCCCCTGCAAGCTCCTCGTTCGGAGCAATAAATTCTGCGTGATAGCTTATATCGGGAGAGGTAACCGTTCCGCATGCAAGGAAAACGCCCCTGAGAAAATACTGAGCGCACTCCTCGCAGGTAATAAAATCGGACAGGTCAACCGTCCCCGTAAATCTTGAAAAGAATTTTTCTGCCTCGCGCCCCTCTACGCTTACCTCAAAAAGCTCACGACCTCGGTAGGCTTTGGAAGTAACGGAGGTTGCAAAATGCATATTGTTTATAAAAATATAAGTGAGAAGCTCGGAAAAGGGTGCCGAATCAACGGTAAGGATTCTGTCGGCAAGGCTGTACTTTTTCAAAAAAAGCAAGGCTCCCGACAAAAACGCCTCAATACAGCAACGGCTTATCCTCTTATCCTTACCGCTTCGGGTAAGACCTGCATCGCTTGAGGTACGCTCGCACAGATATTCCTTTACCTCGGCACACCATGAGGCTTTAGTCAAATGGCTTCCTCTCCTTTCGGGGAAAGATATCTTACCTCGGGCTCAAGTCTTATTCCGCTATGCTTTTCAACTCTGTCTCTTACCTCTCGGAAAAGAGCAAGCATATCGTGGCTTGTTGCACCCGAGCGGTTTATAATAAAGCCGGCGTGCTTCTCAGACACCTGAGCACCGCCAACGCTGAAGCCCTTAAGCCCCGCCTCGTCAATAAGCTTGGCGGCAAAGCTTCCCTCGGGTCTTTTGAATGCAGAGCCTGCACTCGGATACTCGAGAGGCTGTTTTTCACGGCGACGGAGAAGAAGCTCCTCTTCACGACGGCGTATCTCCTCGGGAGAATCATTTTCAAGATGGAATACAGCCTCAAGCACGAGGTCTCCATTCCCCAAAAACGCCGAATGTCTGTAGGAAAAATCTGCCTCGGCATTCGTACAGGTGACGGTCTCTCCGTTTCGCAAAACGGTACAACGCTCAACGACCTGAGATAGCTCACCGTTATACGCACCTGCGTTCATTACTATTCCTCCGCCGACGCTGCCGGGTATACCACAAGCAAATTCAAGCCCCGTAAGACCCGACTCACCGACGGTGCGGGAAAGAGGAGTAAGCCCCATTCCCGCCAGAGCGCATACACGCTCACCGTCAATTCTGACCCGATTCATACGCTCGGTAAAAATAACCGCACCGCGAAAGCCCTCGTCATCGGCAAGAAGATTTGAGCCTCTGCCCATAACGTAACGGGGAATTCCGTAGCGATGGCAGATATTGAGCGCATCCTCGAGCTCTTCGACCGTCTCGGGAAAAAAGCCTATATCACACGGGCCGCCTATCTTGAAGGTGGTCTTTTTTGAAAGGAGAACGTCCCCTTCTATCCTTGAAGTTGAAATTTCCGAAAGCTCCTGAAAAAGCTCGGTCATGCGTTGACTCCGAGCATTGCGGCACCGATGATGCCTGCGTCGTTACGAAGCTGTGCTATAACCACCTTGGTTGCAGGAACGCAATCGGAGAGAGCTGTATAAACCTCCTTGGAAACTATCTCAAGCATAGGAGTGAGAAGAGTATCACGCTCGTTGCTGATACCTCCGCCGATGCTGAGCACCTCGGGCTCAAAGATGTTGATAATATTTGTAATACCACAAGCAAGGTAGGATATGTATTCGTCAACGACGGCTTTACCCCATTCGTCTCCTGCACGCATAGCGTCAAAGGAGGTTCTTCCGTTAACTCTGTTGATATCCTTACCGCAAAGCTCCCACATCTTGCTTTCGGGATGCTTCTCCATCATTTCCTTGGTCATTCTCACAAGAGCGGTAACCGAAGCGTAAGCCTCAAAGCAGCCCTTTCTTCCGCAGGTACACTGAACGCCGTCCTTGACGATTACGATATGGCCAAGCTCTGCACCTGCAAAGTTAAAGCCTGCGTATACCTTATGGTCGATGATAACACCACCGCCGACACCCGTGCCGAGAGTTACCATAACAGAGGTCTTGTAGCCCTTTGCGGCACCAACCTCAGCCTCGCCCTTTGCGGCGGCGTTGGCGTCGTTTTCAATGCTCATATTCTTGATACCCGTAAGCTCACGGAGCTTGGCAACCACGGGATAAGCGTTGAGGGATGGAATGTTGTTTGAGCATTCAACAACGCCCTTTTCGTTGTTACAAACACCGGGAGATGCAATTCCGCAGAAATCAATCTCCGAAATATCAACGCCTGCCTTATTGCAGACCTCAAAGCAGCATCTCGCCATATCTCCGACGATCTCGTCACCGGGACGGGATGCATTCGTAGGCACGGATACCTTTTCAATAATTTCACCCTCACGGGTTACGAGTCCTACGGCGATATTTGTACCGCCAAGATCAATTCCTATAAGCTTCATGATTTATATCCTCCAAAAAAATTATTTAATTTATCTGTCCGACTCATCGGGAAGAGTCAGACCCATAAGCTTTTTGTTAAACTCGACCGCCGTATCGTAGCCCATCTTCTTCTGACGGTGATTCATTGCGGCAATCTCTATAATGACTGCAAGGTTTCTGCCCGGCTTTACAGGTACGGTAATACTGGGGATTTTTATTCCCATAATATCGGCATACTCGGTCTCAAGTCCGAAGCGGTCGTAAAACTTTTCCTTGTCCCACTGCTCGAGATTGATAACCAGAGAAATCTTTTCGGTGTTCTTTACGGCACCCATACCGAAGATTCGTCTTACGTCAACTATACCGATCCCTCGAAGCTCAATATAATGGCGTATAAGCTCGGGAGACGAGCCAACGAGAGTCTTTTCGGACACCTTACGTATCTCAACGGCATCGTCGGCAACGAGTCGGTGACCTCTCTTTACAAGCTCGATTGCCGCCTCGCTCTTACCTATTCCGCTGTCGCCCACGATGAGTATTCCCTCACCGTAAACCTCAACGAAAACACCGTGACGGGAAATCATAGGCGCAAGCTTTACGTTGAGCGAGGAAATGAGATTTGCCATAAGTGCTGTGGTCTTTTCCTCGGTGTAAAGAAGCGGTACGCCGTATTTCTCGGCAATCTGAACCGAGCCCTCAATAGCGCTGTCGGTATGAGAAAACACAAGGCATACGGGCTTATGCGACAAATACTTGTCAAGAAGCTCAAGCCTCTCCTTTTCCTGAAAGCTTTCAACGTAGGAGCGCTCAAGCTTGCCGAGAAGCTGGATGCGTTCACCCTCGAAATTTTCAAAAAATCCCGCAAGCTGAAGACCCGGACGATTTACCTCAGGTCGCGTTATCCTTATCTCTCTTCCGTTTTCGGGAAGATAGACGGGAGTCAGGGAAAACTCGTCGATTACCTCTCCGAGCGTGCAATAGGTTTCGTTCATAACATCCCCCCTATTATATATTAATACATCTTATATTATACTATAAATATTTTCAAATTACAATATTATACGTGGATTTTTTTATTAAAAATGACAAATATACTTGCTTTTTGGGTAATATTATGGCATAATACGGTATATTATTAGTTTTTGTGTAAAGGAAGGAGGATACTCGAGCGATGAAAAAAAGCAATTCCAGTTTTCCCGACGACGAGGAGCTTGTCCAAATCGATCTGACACGCGGAAAATTCGACCTCTTTGAACTAAAGAAGAATGTCACCGCATCAAGAGCGACTCCTCCGTTGGATGACGAAAAAAATCCCCTTGACCTTACCTCTCCAAATCTCGACGAGGAGCAATTCCCGTTAAAAAAAGAGGCTGTTGACCCTAAGCACTCTACGGGTAACGAAGGGGAAATATTTATTCCCTTACCGCAGAAAAAGAGAACGAAGCCTCCCGTGTATTACGCGGCAATAGTCACCGTCACCGCTCTTCTTGTTTTCTCGGCTTGGTTGATATTCGGTTTCCTATACACACACCATTACAACTCCGAGCTTTACTCAAGATTTCACAAGGGCGTAAACCCCGAAATATACAACGAAAGCTTCGACTTCTTCATAACGCTTGACGGTGTGACCTCCCCCGTTGTAAGAAGCAAAGAAAAACGCTATACCAAGGGCTTTAACGGTATGCCGATGATACCGGGAACGCTCACCTCGACTGAGCGTGACGGAGTATATACCATAACGGGCTCGTCAAGGCTTCTCCCGAGCGTAACCGAAGCTCTCGTCGGAAAAAAGGTAATCCTTGAAGGTGTCGGATTTTTCGAAGAATACACGGTAACGTCGGTAATGAGAAACTTTTCAAAATCTGCCGACCTTATAATTTACGTCGGCTCGTCTTCAAACGATATGATGGTAATAAATGCAGAAAAAAGCACGCCGTCTCATTGAGACTGCGTGCTTTCTGCTGTTTTTTTAGCCATATCAAGCCGAACAAAAATTATTGCGATAGCGGTGTAAAGCATTGCAAGTGACATCATTTCCATAATAAGTGCAAAAATCACAAGTCCTGCGTTCGACAAAAGCATTGCGCAAAGGCGGATGAGAATAAACTCAAGGAGTATGCGAAACGCCTCCATTTTGTGTCCGCGCATCAGCTCACGGCTCTTTTTCAAGGCTTGCCAAACGGTGATTTTTGAATCAATGATAATGTAGTACGGAGCCATACAGAAGGCAAGAAAAACGGGATAATACCCAACGAAAATACCAATAGCAGACAAAAGCTGAACGAGGGTGACCGCAAGCGTGCCCTTAAGCAAAGTGCCGACGTTTTCAAATCCCGATATAAAAATCTTAACGGGAAACGGAGTATCGGTCGCAGCACCCGAAAGCGCAAAGAAATAGCGTATCATACAGTACTGAAAGGGCATATTCAAAACTATTGCCGCAAGGTATATGAGCATATATATTCCCATATCCTTTTCAAACCTTAAAATATCAAAGCTGGTTGACAGAAAATTCGTATTCTGAAAAATACGGTAGCTTGCAAAATACGACACGATAACGGGAAATGCGGATGCCAGCGCAACCACGCCAAAGCAGGAAAAGAGATGGGTATAGACCGAGCTTTTTGCGTGCTCCTTTATATGAAATCGGGAAAGCATAATTCCTCCGAAGCGTTATATTTCTGTCATTGTAACATTAAAAAATTACTAATTTATGAATTTTGGAATATTTATTGTAATTATCTCAAATTTGTGGTATAATTCAATTAATTTCATTTGGAGGAAAGCTATGGATTTTGCAAAAGTAATAGCCGAGGAGTTCAAAATAAAGGAGCTCCACGCACAGAACACAGTAAATCTTCTCGAGGACGATAACACCGTCCCCTTTATAGCCCGTTACCGTAAGGAAATGACGGGAGGTCTTGACGACCAGGTTATCCGTGAGATATCCGAAAGACTCAACTACCTCAAAAATCTCGTTAAGAGAAAGGAGGAAGTGCTTTCCTCTATTGAGGAGCAGGGCAAGCTTACCGACGAGCTTCGTGCAGAAATCGAGGCGGCGGAAACTCTGACTGCGGTTGAAGATATCTACCGTCCTTACAAGCCCAAGCGTAAGACGAGAGCCTCCGTTGCACGCGAAAGAGGACTCGAGCCTCTCGCATCACTCATATTCGCACAGGAAATCACCGAAGGCAATCCCGAGGATTACGTCAAGGATTTCGTCAACCCCGAAAAAGAGGTTCCCGACGTAGAGTCGGCAATTGCGGGCGCGCTCGACATCATCGCAGAGGACGTATCCGACTCCGCAGAATACCGCGGAGAATTACGCCGCATCCTCTTTGAGTACGGTCAGATAGAGACCAAGGCGGCAAAGGAGGAGGACTCGGTATACGCAATGTACTACGACCGCACCGAGCCTATCTCAAAGATTCCGTCTCACAGAATACTTGCCATAAACAGAGGTGAGAAGGAGGATTTCCTCAAGGTATCCCTTCTCATTGACGAGTACAGCGCAAAGAGCTTTCTCTACAATCGCACACTCATTCCGGGAAGCATCTTCACAAAGCTTGTCGAGACGGCTGTTGACGACTCTTACACGAGACTTCTCTTCCCCTCGCTTGAGCGTGAGGTAAGAACGATGATATTCGACGACGCATGCGAGAAGGCTATAAAGGTGTTTGAGGACAACCTTGAAAATCTGCTTCTTCAGGCGCCTCTCAAGGGCAAGACCGTCATCGGCTTCGACCCCGGCTACCGTACGGGATGTAAGCTTGCGGTGGTTGACAAGACGGGTAAGGTTCTTGATACCGCGGTTATCTTCCCCACCAAGCCTCAGGAAAAAATCGAGGAAAGCGAAAGAATACTCATTTCACTTATAAGAAAGCATAAGGCAGACGTTATCTCCATCGGTAACGGTACAGCCTCCAAGGAGAGCGAAATATTCGTTTCAAATATGATAAAGAACAATTCTCTCCCCGTAAAATATATAATCACCTCGGAGGCAGGTGCATCGGTCTACTCGGCATCTCCTCTTGCAGCAAAGGAATTTCCTGACTTCGACGTTACTCAAAGAAGTGCGGTATCCATTGCACGACGTATTCAGGACCCATTGGCAGAGCTTGTAAAGATAGAGCCCCGTGCCATCGGTGTCGGACAGTATCAGCACGATATGAAGCCCGCACGTCTTGACGAGGCGCTCGGAGGAGTTGTCGAAAGCTGTGTTAACCGTGTAGGCGTTAATCTTAACACGGCATCCTTTGCACTTCTCTCCTATGTTGCGGGAATCAATGCAACGAGTGCTAAGAACATCGTTAAATATCGTGAGGAAAACGGTGAGTTTGACTCAATCGAAAGCGTTAAGAAGGTTCCCCGTGTCGGAGACAAGGCATTCGAGCAGTGTGCGGGATTTTTAAGAATCCCCGAGGGCGTTGAGCCTCTTGACAACACGGGAGTTCATCCCGAGTCCTACGGTGCGGCGAGAGAGCTTCTCAAGAAGGCGGGACACTCGGCATCCGATATCGGACGAGAGGGCTTCCCCAAGCTCTCCAAGGAGCTTATAAGCTTTGATAAGGAGGAGCTTGCCCGTGAGCTTGGCATCGGTGTGCCTACCCTTCTCGACATAATCAAGGAGCTTGAAAAGCCGGGTCTTGACCTTCGTGACGATTTCGAAGAGCCTATTCTTCTTTCCGAGGTGCTTGACATTTCCGATTTACGCGAGGGTATGATTCTCACGGGTACGGTAAGAAACGTATGCGACTTCGGAGCATTCGTTGACATCGGAGTTCATCAGGACGGACTCGTTCACATATCCGAGCTTTCCGACAAATTCATAAGACATCCATCCGAGGCAGTAGCCATAGGAGACATCGTAAAGGTGCGAATTTTGTCCGCCGACCCCGTTAAAAAGAGAATTTCTCTTTCGATGAAAAGCTGATTTTCAAAAACCCCACCCCCCTATTTTAAGTGGGTTTTTAACATCGTTTGTTCAAAATTTGTGCAATATTGACATATGAAGTGCTGAATTTTTGGAAAATAAACATCTATTCAAAATCAAAGTTTTCTGTTATTATTATACAGTAAAGTAATATGCTCGGATTCGGGCGACCGATTTCGAATTTAAACAGGAGGTCATTTCATGGCAAGTGTATCATTGAAACACATATACAAGAAGTATCCCGGCGGCGTTACCGCTGTTTCGGATTTCTGTCTTGAAATTAAGGACAAGGAATTTATTATCCTTGTAGGTCCTTCAGGATGCGGTAAGTCCACCACTCTCCGTATGATCGCAGGACTTGAAGAAATTTCCGAGGGTGAGCTTTTCATCGGTGACAAGATTGTCAACGACGTTGCACCTAAGGACAGAGACATCGCGATGGTTTTCCAGAACTACGCTCTTTATCCTCACATGACCGTTTATGAGAACATGGCATTCGGTCTTAAGCTCCGCAAGACTCCCAAGGAGGAGATCAAGAGAAAGGTTGAGGAAGCAGCAAGAGTTCTTGACATTGCTCACCTTCTCGACAGACGTCCCGTTGCTCTTTCCGGTGGTCAGAGACAGCGTGTTGCTCTCGGTCGTGCTATCGTTCGTCAGCCTAAGGTATTCCTTCTTGACGAGCCTCTCTCCAACCTCGACGCTAAGCTTCGTGCAGCCATGAGAACAGAGCTTACAAAGCTC
>JAFYTG010000185.1 GCA_017558945.1 Clostridia bacterium | reverse complement strand
TTGTATCTCTTACTGCGATTGACGTGTGAGGATGAAGGGTTGATATCATTATATTATTTTCGGGAATACCGACTCTCTCGGATATCTTTTTTCTCACAATATCCATATAGGTCATTCTCATCATCTCAAAGTCTGCCGTGATGATGACCGCTCTATTCTCACCCACCGACAGCGCAAGTGCGTTGAGGTATAACGGGTCAAGCACGCCCTTTGCGTGTCTTGGTGTAAAATATCCCTCAAGGCTTGAGCCGAGAGGAGGTGTTACGTCTACTCTTGAAAAACCTGCTTTAAGCATTTCTCTGTCCTCCGTGCGCTTTTTCTATATTGTATCACGATACGTTTGTCAAGTCAATGGAAAATAGCTTTTTTAGTGTTTTTTATCAATTTCTTTTTTGTGAATTTTGCTAAAAGGGTTTACAGATTGGAGAAACAATGCTAAAATTACCATACAAGGAATTTGTAAGGAGATATTATGAGACAGAGTGAAATATTTGGAAAAGCCAAGTGGATAAGTCATAGAAATGCGCTCCGAAGCAGAGTGCTTCTTCGCTCACGCTTTAACTGTAAGGGGGTTAAAAAAGCCCTGATTCGCGTTATGGGACTCGGAGTCTTTCATTGCTATATCAACGGCACAAGAGTGTCCGACGAGCTTTTTATGCCTCTTTCAACCGACTTTGAGAGCCGTGAGAATTTTCCACGCGACGAGGTGCTCTCCCATAGAATATACGTTCCCGAGTATGATATTACGTCACTTCTGAAGGACGGTGAGAACGAGCTTACCATTCATTTCGGCGGAGGCTGGTATACCTACGAGGCGTATAATATCAGACCTCAATACGGAGATGCGAAGGCGATATGGCGTATTTTCGGCGAGACGGAAAACGGTGTGCTTGACGTTGTATCGAGCACCGAGGATGAGGTGGCGTTAAGCTACGTTACAGACTATTATCTTACCACTCACGAGGTGCAGGATTATACCGTGACAACCGTCTGGGAAAAGGCGGTTGAGGTGGACGCCCCCGATACCGATTACCTTACGTCAAGCTGTCCTCCCGACAGAGTGTGTGAGGTCATAGTTCCCGAAAAGCTTCTTGAAGCCGAAGAGTATACTCTTTACGATATAGGCAAAAACACCTCCGCCCTTCCCGTTGTCAAGGCATTGGGCAAGAGGGGAGAGAGGATAAGGCTTCGCTTTTTTGAGGAGCTTGACGGAGAGCTTCCCGATGAACGCTATAATCATTCGCAACGCTTTGAAATCGTTTGCGACGGCGAAGAGAGAGAGGCTACACCGCTTTTTACCTGGTTTGCCTTCCGCTATTTTACCGTAGAGGGAAACGGACTTCCCGTAAGAGTGGAGGTAGTGCATAGTGATGTTGACCGAGTGTCATCGCTTGACAGTGACAACGAGGTTATAAATTGGTTGAATGAGACCTATATAAATACTCAGCTTTGCAATATGCATTCGGGTATCCCCTCCGACTGTCCGCATCTCGAAAGACGCGGATATACGGGTGACGGTCAGCTTGTCTGCCATACCGCAATGACTCTGCTTGACACTATGGAGTTTTATAAGAAATGGATATACGACATTTATGACTGTCAGGACAGAGTATCGGGTCACGTACAGTATACCGCTCCCTATACTAATTCGGGCGGAGGTCCGGGTGGCTGGGGATGTGCTATCATTGAAGTGCCGTATCAGTATTGGAAGCATTACGGTGACACCTCCGTGCTTTTTGACGGCTATGACGGTATGCTTCACTATTTTGATTACCTTGAAGCCCATAGTGAAATGGGGCTTGTTGTATCCGATAAGGAAGGTGCGTGGTGTCTCGGTGAATGGTGTGCGCAGGAGCACATTATTCTTCCCGCACCGTTTGTCAATAATTACTTTTACGTGAAGTGTCTTGACAGAATGTGTGAGATTGCCCGTGTTGTAGGCAGGGAGTCTGATATACCGCTTTTTGAAAAGCGCAGACTTGAGAGAACCAACGCTCTTGTTAAGGCGTATTTTAATCCTTGGGACGGTAATTTTCTCGGATGCCGTCAGGGAGCTAACGCATTTGCGGTGGATATCGGCATCGGTGACGAGCGCGCCTTTGATAATATGGTGTCATATTATAAAGCACTCGGACGCTTTGATACGGGTATTTTCGCAACCGATATAGTTTCCCGTCTGCTCTTTGAGAGGGGAGAGGGACAGCTTGCACTTGATTTGATTACCGCATCGGCGAACTCCTCCTTTGACGGAATGCGCAGAGCGGGTGCTACTACCCTTTGGGAATACTGGCCCGAGTCCTTCGATGACCGAAGTCACAATCATCCTATGTTCGGTGCAGTTGTATCCTGCTTTTATGATTATTTACTCGGTATACAGCAGAAAAAAGGCTCTGTCGGTTACACAGAGCTTGTTATAAGTCCCGTTTTCGTTGACGGTATTTCACGGCTTTCAGGTGAAGCACACGGAACAAAAGTGTCATATGTGAAAGACGGTGACGTAGTGAAGGCTACCGTAACCGTCCCTGAAAAAGCCTCGGCATTTTTCCGTTACGGTGATATGGATATTTCACTTTCATCAGGAAAAAATTGTATTGAATTAAAGCTTAAATAAACGAAAAGGTGCAGTAAAAGCTCTGCTCGAGCCTTTACTGCACTTTTTTGCAGCTCCTTGCTTGGTGTTATTTTATTTTTTTCTTGTATGTCAGCGGAGAGATGTTGAAGTATTGAGAGAACTTGCGCGAGAAGTAAAACTGGTCACAGAAGCCGAGCGCGTCGCTTACGTCCTTGACCGAAATATTCGGGTCGCAGAGCATAGTCTGAGCGCGGAACATAAGACGGTCGTTGATGTATTTTCCTATCGGAACTCCCACCTCGCGCTTGAAATCCTTCTGCAAACGGCTTCCCGAGATATAAAGCTTTTCCGCAATGTCGGGGATACGGAGATTTGCGTTGAGATGCTTGTCAATTAAGGATATTGCCTTCTTGACGCTTTTTGAATATTCCTCAATCTTACCAAGCTCGATTCCCTCCTGCTCAATAGCCTCACTGAGCATTGAAAGAACGTGACTCTTTACCTGCAAAACGGCGTTGATGCTATTGACCTTGAGAAGTCTTCCTATCTCGGCTATTTCCTTTTCCTTGCCCTTGAGCGTGATACACTTGTTATAGCCGTTTAAAATATCGTAATTGTTGTAGCGAAGCACGTTGACGTGGAAGTAGATTTTACTCATTTTGTCGGGACATTCGCAGGTGAATACACCGCCTCCCGCAAGAAAATAGACGTTGCCCGGCTCAAGCCTCGTGGTCACGTTACCGCAGGTAACGAAGCCCTCGCCTTCTGTTATGAGATATATTCGGGTGTATGGAGCGTTTATCGACGTAAAGCCCCAGCTTGAGTCGACTTCGGCAAAGGACGCGACCGAAAAAGTCATATTAATTCTGTCAATTTCCTTTGAAAATAAGAGCTTTGAATCAATATTCATATACAAATCTCCATACTTTAGATACAATTTTACATTCAATTTAAGCCCATTATATGATAAACTTTTATTAAAGTCAATAAGGCTTTAATTATATGTGGAAATTTTACTGATACAAAGGAGCTTTTTATATGTCAAGCTATAAGACGGTTAAAACCACCGGTAATACCGAATGGTTTACACACGATCGCTTCGGAATGTTCATTCACTTCGGGCTTTACGCTTTGCCGGCACGTCACGAATGGATAATGAACCACGAATCCATTACCGCGGAGAAGTATCAAAAATATTTTGATAACTTCAACCCCGACCTTTTTGATGCAAGGGAGTGGGCAAGAGCGGCTAAAAAGGCGGGTATGAAATACGTAATACTCACCACCAAGCATCACGAGGGCTTTTGCCTCTTTGATACCAAGTATACCGATTTCAAGATTACCAACACTCGCTTCGGTCGTGACCTCGTTCGCGAATACGTTGACGCCTTCAGAGCGGAGGGGATAAAGATAGGCTTTTATTATTCTCTCCTCGATTGGCATCACCCCGAGTATCCCATAGACGTTTGCCATCCTCACTCCAATTATGAGTGGGCGGCAGAGAAGGATAAGGGACGCGATATGAAGAAGTACGCCGAGTATATGAGAAATCAGGTTACCGAGCTTCTTACCAATTACGGTAAAATAGATATTATCTGGTTCGATTTCTGCATTACTTGGGGCAAAGAAAGCGAACGCTATAAGGATTGGATGCAGTTCGGAGGTAATAAGGGTCCTGATGAGTGGGAGTCGGAAAAAATGATAGAGCTTATCAGAGGACTCCAGCCCGAAATTATGATAAATAACAGACTCGGTATCCCGCAGGACGTATGGACACCCGAGCAAAGAAGACCTACCGAGTGGAGAAAAAATGAAGACGGAGAGCTTCTTGTCTGGGAGGCGTGCCACACCTTCTCGGGCTCTTGGGGATACCATCGCGACGAGGCTACCTGGAAGAGCGATAAGATGCTTATAGACCTTCTCGTTTCCACGGTTGCATTCGGCGGAAACCTCATTATGAACGTCGGACCCTGCTCAAGAGGATATTTTGATTACAGAGCGGTTAACGCTCTCAATACCTACGCCGATTGGATGCGTGTAAACTCCCGCTCCATTTACGGCTGTACGATGGCAGAGCCCGAATTTAAGGCACCCGACGGAACGGTGCTTACACAGAGCGTTGACGAAAAGAGACTCTATATCCATATGCAGACCTATCCCTTCGCATCCCTTGAGGTTGAAAATCTTGCAGGCAAGATTGACTACGTTCAATTCCTCTCGGACGGAAGTGAGATAAAGTATAAGGAGAATGCCGAAAAGGGCACGGTTACCTTCACGCTTCCTCCCGTTGCTCCCGTCGGCATTTCACCCGTTATTGAAATCATTTTAAAATAAGGAGATAAATTATGTCAAGCTATAAGACAGTTAAAACACCCGGTAATACCGAATGGTTTACCCACGACCGCTTTGGAATGTTTATCCATTTCGGACTTTATTCTATGGCGGCACGTCACGAATGGATAATGAACTACGAATCCATTACTGCGGAGAAGTATCAAAAATATTTTGATAACTTCAACCCCGACCTTTTTGATGCAAAGGAGTGGGCAAAGGCGGCAAAGAACGCAGGTATGAAATACGTTATCCTTACCACCAAGCATCACGAGGGCTTCTGCCTTTTCGATTCAAAGTATACCGATTTTAAGATTACCAACACCCCCTTCGGACGTGACCTCGTTCGCGAATACGTTGACGCCTTCAGAGCGGAGGGTATCAAGGTAGGCTTCTATTATTCGCTCCTCGACTGGCATCATCCCGAGTATCCTATGGACGTTGCTCATCCTCACATCAATTATGAGTGGGCTGCTGAAAAGGATAAGGGTCGCGATATGAAGAAGTATGCCGAGTATATGAGAAATCAGGTTACCGAGCTTCTCACGAATTACGGCAAGATAGATATTCTCTGGTTTGACTATACGCTTAAAAAGGAGCACGCGCCCAACAGATACAGGGAGTGGATGCAGCACGACGGCGGCAAGTCCAAGGAGCTTTGGGAAGCTGAAAAAATGATTGAGCTTGTAAGGTCTCTCCAGCCCGAAATAATGATAAACAACAGACTTGATATTCCGCAGGACGTATGGACTCCCGAGCAGACGAGACCTACCGAGTGGAGAAAGAACGAGGACGGAGAGCTTCTTGTCTGGGAGGCTTGTCACACCTTCTCGGGCTCTTGGGGATACCATCGTGACGAGGCTACCTGGAAGAGCGACAAGATGCTTATCGACCTTCTCGTTTCCACCGTTGCCTTTGGCGGTAACCTCATTATGAATGTCGGACCCTGCTCAAGAGGATACTTTGACCACAGAGCCGTAAAGGCACTCAACGCCTACGGCGATTGGATGAGAGTCAACTCCCGCTCCATTTACGGCTGTACGATGGCTGAGCCCGAGTTCAAGGCTCCCGACGGCACGGTGCTCACCCAGAGCGTTGACGAAAAGAGACTTTATATCCATATGCAGACCTATCCCTTCGCATCCCTTGAGGTTGAAAATCTTGCAGGCAAGATTGACTACGTTCAATTCCTCTCGGACGGAAGTGAGATAAAGTATAAGGAGAACGCAGAAAAGGGAACGGTTACCTTTACGCTTCCTCCCGTTGCTCCCGTCGGCATTTCACCCGTAATTGAAATCATACTTAAGTAAGCGGCTAGCAGCCGCAGGCAATTCTCGCCTATCTTAATCGATGAATACACTTGAACAAAGTAAAACGGCGAGGTTGTATTAAATACAAAACCCTATGTTGTAAAAAGTGGCTGGCAGCCATACATTCGAACAATATATAAAAAATATCCCGACTTGCTTAACAAGTCGGGAGTTTTTTTGTTATTCGTCTTATTTTACCTCACGGCATCTCTGAAGGAAGTTTTCAAAGAATTTCTGCTCAACGACGGAATCTCTCTCGTCATGGAAGCTTCTTTCGGGGTGCCATTGTGTTGCAAATATATTTTTCTCTTTCCATTCAATTGCCTCCGCAACTCCGTCGGGAGTACGGGAAACAACCTTAAGACAGTCGGGAATATTGCATATTTCCCAAGCGTGATAGCAGTTTACGTCAGCCTTGTCCGTGCCGAACACATCGTGTACAAAGCTTCCTTTTTCAACGTCTGCTTCGTGGCGGCTGAGCACCTGATGGTTGTCAAGGTCATCAACCAGCTTTATCGCACCGCCGAAGAATATGTTCAATTCCTGATGTCCTCCGCATATGCCAAATATGGGCTTGCCGTGCTCGTAAAAGTATTTGATGAGCGCAGAGTCGAGTGTATATTCGTCAATCTTCGGAGGCTTGTCCTCTCCGCCGTAATACTTCGGGTTTATGCTCATTCCGCTTCCGGGGATGATGAGTCCGTCGCATTTCGCACACACTCTTTCAAAGTCACATCCGTTCAGTATTACCGCAAAGCTGAAGTCGAGCTTTTCCGCCATTATGCGATAGTCGTGCATTATGTAGTATTGATTGTTGAAATAGGGCTCACATTCCTTGTTGCCCGTGTATCTCATCAGTGTGGCTATGTTCATATCGCTCATACTTTGCAGATTTCAAGAAAGGCTTCAATGAATTTCTTTTCAACCGAATCTTCCTTTTCGTCAATAAAGCATCTTTCGGGATGCCATTGGGTTGCGAAAATCTTCTTGTCCTTCCACTCGATTGCCTCTACAACACCGCCCGCTTCAGCCACAACCTCAAATTCGGGAGCAACCTTGTCAATTTTCCAGGAGTGCATACTGTTGACCTCTGCATCCGCCTTTTTGAAAACATCCGAAACAAAGCTTCCATCCTTTATGGATATCGTGTGTCGGTGTGACTCTCCGTTGTGATGCTCGGAGATGCCTTCAAGTCTTGCATAGCTTCCGCCGAAGAAGGTGTTGACCTCCTGCATACCCGTACCGATTGCAAAAATCGGTTTGCCGTGCTCGTAAAAATATTTGATGAGTGCCATATCAAGCGCCTTTTCGCCCTCGTCATACTCGGTAACCTCACCGTCATAGTATTTAGGGTCGCTGTCCATTGCAGTACCCGGAATGATAAGGCCCTCACATTCCTCGCAGATTTCCTCAAAGCCATCGGTCATAAGTGCAACAAGACCGATACCGAGCTTTTCTGCCATAAGCTGAAAATCCTGAGTTATAACGTCACGGTATTCCCAGTTTGTCGAATTGAAATATTTATATCTTAACGGAATTGCTATATTCATTTTCTTTCCTCCCTAACTCTTTTACAGCATTCAATGAAGTTTACGAAGAACTGTTGCTCGATTTCACGTGTTTTAAGGTCGTGGCAAAAGCTTCTTTCGGGATGCCATTGGGTTGCGAAAATGTTCCTTTCCTTCCACTCGATTGCCTCCGCTACTCCGTCGGGAGTGGTTGCCACAACGTCAAAGCAGGGTGCGATGCGGTCAAGCTCCCAAGCGTGAAAGCAGTTTGTATCAGCTTTTTCACTCTTGAATACGTCCCATACGAAGCTGCCCTTTTTGATATCCACAACGTGACGGAATTCACTGTCGTTGCGGTGCGCAATGGGGTCTGCTATCTTACGGATAGAGCCTCCGAAGAATACGTTAAGCTCCTGATGACCTCCGCATATACCGAAGATGGGCTTGCCGTGCTCGTAAAAATATCTCATAAGCTTGGCATCAAGTGCATACTCGTCAATGAGGGGAGGCTTGTCCTCTCCGCCGTAGTACTTGGGGTTGATGTCCATAGCACTTCCCGGAATGAGAAGTCCGTCACATTTTTCGCATATACGCTCATAGTCACAGCCCGTTGTTACGTAAACGATGTTGAAGCCGAGCTTGTCTGCCATTTTTTTGTAATCGTGAAGTATGTAGTATTGCTTGTCAAAATAGGGTGCTTCATCCGCATTGCCCGTGTATCGAAGGAGTGCCGCTATATTCATTTTTTACCCTCTCTTTCTTCCTTGACTCTTCTGCAGCATTCAATGAAGTTTTCAAAGAATTTTTGTTCAATGTCATTTTCCCATTCATCGTGGAAGCTTCTTTCGGGATGCCATTGAGTTGCAAAAATGTTTTTCTCTTTCCATTCAATTGCCTCTGCTACGCCGTCAGCGGTTCTTGCCACAACGTCAAAGCAGGGTGCGAGTCGGTCAAGCTCCCAACCGTGGAAGCAGTTTACGTCCATCGTGGTGGTCTTGAATACGTCGTGTACAAAGCTTCCTTCCTTGATATCAACCGTATGGCGAAGTATTCTCTCACCCATATGGTCAATTGGGTCTGCCATCTTACGAATGCTACCGCCGAAGAATACGTTAAGCTCCTGATGACCTCCGCATACACCGAAAATAGGCTTTCCGTGCTCGTAAAAGTATTTGATGAGCGCCGCGTCGAGTGCGTATTCGTCAACAACGGGAGGCTTGTTCTCTCCGCCGTAGTATTTTGGGTTGATGTCCATTCCGCTTCCGGGGATGATAAGACCGTCACAGCGTTCACAGACGTTTTCAATGTCACAGTCGTTCATTATCGCAACCATACCGAAGCCCAGCTTTTCAGCCATAAGCTGATAATCGTGCATTATATAGTATCTGTAATCCCACCAATGACACGAGTTGAGATTTGCGTATCTGAGGGTTGTTGCAATGTTCATATTCTACCTCCGAATGTTTTTTTGCTTGTGTTTACAATAGCATAAAACGAGACTTGTGTCAATGATTTTTCGGAAGAATACTTGTATACAATTTGCTGAATAAAGAATACTTGTATTTTTTGTATATCCGTTGTATAATGGTTACGGCAAGGCTGTGACAGAATTTTGAAAGGGATTAAAAATATGAAAAAGCTTTTTGTACTGATTCTTGCAATGCTTATGCTTATGCTTGCGGTCGGCTGTGACGAAAAGGAGACCGCAAAGACTCCCGTTGAGGAACCCGTTGAGGAACCCGTTGAGGAACCCGTTGAGGAAAACGGGGAGGTGAATTATTGGATCAAGGGACTGGAATATTATAATGAAGGGGATTACGAGGCGGCGGTTGAAGCCTTTTCTCTGTCAATTGAGGATGAGCCGTATCCCTATGACCTTATGTACAGAGGTGAGACGTATCTTACTCTTGGCGGAGCGGAGAATATAGCCCTTGCCCGTGCTGATTTTGAAGAGGCGCTTGAGCTCGACTCGACACTTACTCACGCCTCAAGATGCCTTGCCTACGTTACCTATCTTGAGGGTGACTCGGAGGGCGCTCAAGAGCTTCTTGAGAATACGCTATCAGAGGAAGTGTCCTCGTCGCTGTTTGACGTTTGCGCTCTGTACTGTCAGGAGTGCGGCAGCTTTGAGCATACGACTCATCCCGCGGTATATCTTGCCGACAAGAGTGACGCTGAGCTTATTGAAATAGCCGATTTTGCCGTAGAAAAGTATTACGATTATACCTACCCTCCAATTGCCTTCAAGTCGTACGGAATTGAGCTTGAGGAGGATGACAGCTATACTCTTGACGGGTATTATTACACCGACGGCTATCAGATTATCAAATTGAGCGATGAAGAGGGTCGCATCAATCACGCCGTAATTAAGTGTAGGTATGTAGGAGCGGTTGATACGGGCTTTAACACCTTTGAAACCGACACCTTTAAGTTCTGGGGCGGAAACGTCTCACGCCAGGACGGTATTGACGTAAAGGAATACGAAATTCCCTTCGTGGCTGAATACGATGAAATGAGAAGTGGCTCCTACGAGGGCAGACTTTACGATGTTGCGGGTAAGGATATTACCGACGCCTTCGTTAAGTCGGTCAAGCTTTACGGATGTCTGTCGTATCCTGCACAAAAATCCACTAACGTTACTACGGTTGCCGAGGTAACCGAGAGGTGCAGAGAGCATTTCTCCTACGAGCTTTTAAATAAATTCACCGTGTTTCAATTTTTAAGGCCCGCGCTTCTTGAGTGTAACGGAGAACTGTATTGCAACGTACATATTCCCGGTATGGGATTCGAGTATCCGTCGGTTGATTACGAATCGGCAGAGGTACTGTCCCGCACAGATAACTCCTTTACCGTGCGTTACTATTTTGAGTTTAACGAGCTGATTCCTATTTTCGAGGCTATTTGTACCTTCGGTGAGGAAAACGGCAATATCGTTATGCTTGATATCGTTGAGAAGGAATGGTACAACGCCGAGGTGTCTGCAGAGCATTTTGCCAAGATGGAGGATTTTGAGCTTATCGTAATGTCGGGAGAGCGTCTCTCCAGGTATTATGATTGTGTCTACGCTCCGTTTTCTGCTTATGGCTTTGGAATTGAGACCGAGGATGACGGATACGGCTATTATAACGAGGAAGTGGACGGCTATCAGATTGTCAGGCTTTATGCTGACCCACAATCCCGATTCGACAATGATAATTCCGACTACGATAATCACGTTGTAAAATGCCGATATAAAGGGGTTTTTGACGGTGGATTTTTCACCTGTGAAACCGACACCTTTAAGCTCTGGTGGAGCATGGAGGGGTGGGATACCGAAATAAAGGAGTATGAAAACCGAATCGACGCTGAAGGAGTTATTTGCTCCTACGAGGGCAGACTGTACGATTTGAAGGGTGAGGATATTACCGACGCATTCGTAAAATCGGTAGAGCAGATAGGACCAACCTTCGTATTTCCTGCAGGTAAGTCCACGAACTTCAATTCGTTGGACGAGGTAAAAAAATTGTACAGAAGCTATTTCTCCGAGGAGCTGTCAAAGAGCTTTGACTCGTCGCTTGACAGAAAGAGCTCGTCTCTCGAATACATACCTCCCATTGAGTTTAACGGTGGCTTGTACTGTAATTACTACGTGCCGGGTATGGGCTTCCCAAGACCTTGGGTCGATTACAGCACGGGAGAGATAATTTCCCGTGACGCCGGCTCCTTCGCCGTACGCTATGAGCACGGCTTTGATGAATTGATTTCTATTAAAGAAACGATATGCACCTATGGAGAGGAAAACGGACGCATCGTTTTGACGAGCGTTGAAGAAATCTATTTCACTCCTGAGGAAATAGAAGAGCATATGAAGGAGATATATGAAAATTGGTGACGTTGCCTTGAAGCCGAAGGAAGTGAAATTCGCTCATACGAGCGAGTGAAATGCACTTGCGTGCGTGAAATGTGCTAAAGCACGTGAAATGTTTCCCATTCGGGAAACGCAAAAGAAATGATGTTTGCTTCGCAAATGATGAATGATGTTTGACCTGTGGTCAAATGATGTGTTTCCCGTTCGGAAAACATTAAGGAAGAAAACCGCAAGCGATTTTCAAAAATATTATAATAATAGATTAGGGTTATATATGAACCGGAACTGCTTTTTATAGCTTGGGTCTATATATAACCCTACGCTGTTTTTTAGGTTAGGTCTATATATAACCCTACGCTGTTTTTTAGGTTAGGTCTATATATAACCCTAAGTTATTTTTTAGATTAGGTCTATATATAGACCTATTTTTTATCTGTGCGGACTATATACGGTCCGAATTATATATAACCTAAAAATGAATTCCCCTGATAAAAAGAAGAAAGCGGACTCCGTTGAGTTCGCTTTCTTCTTATCTCAAAACAATTTCTTTTCAAGATCTTCCTTCGTGTGATATCCGACGATGGTTTCGATAAGCTTACCCTTTTCAAAATAGAGAAGGGTAGGGATGCTTACGATATTGAACTTGATTGCAAGCTCGGGATAATCGTCCACGTTTACCTTGCCGACGGTAATTTCAGGATGCTCTTTTGCGATTGCCTCAACGTGAGGGGCGATAAGACGACATGGACCGCACCAGGTTGCCCAGAAGTCAACAAGCACTCTGTCATTCGTCTTGACGGTATCTTCAAAATTCTCTTTGGTTAAAACTATTTCAGCCATAATAAACTCCTTTATTTTTCCTTATAGTAAAGCATACAGTGACAGTATCCTTCAAAATCGGGGTCGGCAATCTGAGCCTTGAACTCCTCACACATACACTTATATTCTTCCTTTATTTCACGTCGGCAGGGACAGTAGCCTCCTCTTTCACGAAGCCCTTCCTTGACGACCTTGACGATTTCGGCGTCCTCGTTGAGTCTTATCTTCATTCCGTCAGCTCCCTTCGATATGAGTATTTTGCCCTGAGGCTTGAGAAAATTATACTTTGATTTATGTTTTTTGTCAATGGCGTATTTGTTAACATTTAATATGTTTACTTTTTCACACGGCGGTGGTAAAATTACGGTGAGGTGATAAAATAATGGGAGCAGAAAAAACACTTACCGTCACAAGCTTTGACGTAATGCCCGACAGCAGAATAAAGCCGTCGGCACTTTTTAGATATTACCAGCAGACCGCGCGTGAGCATCTTGACTCGCTCGGGCTCTGCTTTGACGTAATGCGCGAGAAGAAATGCGTGTTCGTCATAACCCGTATGAAGCAGGTCTTTTATAAGGATATAAGGGGATACGACGAGATATGCGTGAAAACCTGCTCGAGAGGAATAAGGGGAGCAGTATTTACCCGTGATTACAGCGTCCTGCGTGACGGTGAGGTGGCTTGTGAGGCATCGACCCAGTGGGCTCTTATAGACCTTGAGTCAAGGCGTATTTGCAGGCCGTCGGTCTACGCCGACTATTTTGATAAGCAGGAGGAGCTTTGCTCCTTTACGGATATCAAAAAGTGCCAGCTTCCCGAGACGCTTGAAGGTAAATACACCTACCGAGTTGCCTTTTCGGATATTGACGAGAATTACCATATGAACAACACCCGTTACACCGACATCTGCCTTGACGCTATCGGAGGTCTTGACAAGGGGGAGAGCATTTCCGAGATATCCGTCGACTTTCTTTCCGAGGCAAGATTCGGTGAAACGCTGGAGATACGTCTTGACAGACTTGAGGACGGCTATTGCTTTTCGGCAGAAAACGTCGATACGGGCAAGCATTGCTTCAATGCGATAATAAGGACACGCAGATAAGGACCGTCATAGAATAAAAAACGAGCAAGAATAGAGGTTTTCCTTTACTCTTGCTCTTTTTCTTTATGCGTTTTCCTCGAGATATTTTGCGGTCTTGAGTATGAGAAGCTGGGTCTTTCCGTCGTCAATTTCTCCGTTCATTACCATTTCGACGGCAGTATCAAGCGGAATTGCAACAACGTCGAGGAATTCGTCCTCGTCGGGATGGGCAACGCCGTTTTTGAGCCCTTGCGCAAGGTACATTTCAATCACCTCGTCGCAGAAGCCGGGGGAGGCAACGTATGAGCCGAGGTGTACGATATCCTCCGAGAGCATTCCCGTCTCCTCCTCAAGCTCACGGTGACAGCAATCAAGAGGATCCTCCTCAAGTGAGTCACGTTTGCCTGCGGGAAGCTCCAAAAGCTCACGGCCGATAGGATAACGGAATTGCTTCACGAAGAGAAGCTCTCCCTTATCGTTAAGCGGTGCAACGCATATCGCCCCCTTGTGACGCACGACGTCACGGTGAGCGGAGGCTCCGTTTTCAAGCTCGACGGTATCGCTGTAAACGTTGATTATATGACCTCCGTATTTAAGCTCGGAGGAAAGCTTCTTTTCTGTATGCATAGTTTTTTTAAAAGCTGATTATCTCGTTATAGGTGTCTATGGCGAACTTATCCGTCATACCCGACATATACGTGATAACGGCTTTTTTATAATCCCTTTCGTCAGTAATATCGAAAACAATTCGGTTTTTGTTGATTTCGTTGTTCTTCATATCCGTGTATACGAGAAGCCATTCGATGAACCTCTCTATCATCACGGGATAGAATTTGCCTATCTTCTTAAGCTCGGTAAAGGTTTCCCATCCCTTATACGCACCTGCAAGGAGGGAGAATATCTGCTCAAGCACAAGCTTGAAGAAGCGGTCGGAATACTCAACCCTCTCGCATCGGTAAATGTACTTGAGGTTGAATTTGTTCATCAGGTCCATTGCCTCCTTTATCTCGGGAGACATTGCGATTCCGCGCTCACCGTCACTGTTTTCGCATATGTTTGAAATGAAGCGGTTAATGAGCACCGTGTTGTTGAGCTTTTCACCAAGCACCTCTGAGAGCGAGTCCTGCAGCTCCTCGATAAGCCACGGGTCAAGTATGCCGAGGTGCATTGCATCCTCCATATCACGTCCGATGTAGGATATCTTGTCGGCAATTTTTACAACGCACGCCTCATAGGTGAAGGGCGCGTATTGGCTCGGGCGCTGAAAATCGGCAAGGTCAATAGCCTCCTCACGCGGACGGATGCCGTCCTCGGAAACCTCACCGCAGTGGGAAATGATACCGTCACGCACGGCGTAGGTCAGGTCGAGATTGCGACGGCATTTGTTGTAGTCCTCGAGAAGCTCGATGTTGTCTACCGCCCAAATACCATTCTTTTCGTGCCAGAAATCCTCTCCGATATGCTCCTTTGATATAGCCGAGAGGAATTTTTCACCCTTGTGACCGAAGGGCGGATGACCGAGGTCGTGCGCAACCGATATGGCACGGGTGAGCTCGGTGTTGAGCCCGAGATATTTTGCGATGGTGTAGCTTATCGACTCAACGTGATTGACGTGCTCGATTCGGGTGCAGATGTGGTCACTCTGCGGAGAGAAGAAGACCTGCGTTTTATTTCTCAGACGTCGGTAAGCCGACGAATGAATTATTCTCGTGTAGTCTCTTAAAAACGGGCTTCGCATATCACCGTCCTGACGGTAAAGCTCGTCCGCTCTTGCAACGATGCTCTCCCATTTGGGATTTTCAGGCGTGGCTGCATATTTTTCAAGAACGTTTTCCAAGGCGTACACCTCCTTATTTATGTGGTCATTTTAACATAAAAAGTGCTTGTTTACAACACTTTTTTGAAAAAATAAAGGCAACGAGGCGTTAAATTGCCCCTTTGCCTAAAATTTTTTTCTTCTTTACCCCTCTCACACAAGGATACGCACGGGAGATGAGAATGATATCGTCTCCGATTTTTTCAATATCCGAAAAGGCAAACTTGCGCCATTCCTGAGCCTTCATACAAAACGGGTCACGCTGAACGGGGACTATAAAATACCTTATCTCACCGCAGGACATATCAAGCTCGGCATCACTTATAAACCCGAGCCTTTCACCCGTCGAGGTGTTTACCACCTCCTTTTTTTCAAGACATCTGAAATTGGTAAAGCCAACCGTCTCCTCCATAAAAAGCCTCCGTTAAAAAATACTTGATTGCCGTGTTATATCCTTTTTTAACTGCTTTATTATTTTCTTTTCAAGCCGTGATATGTAGGATTGAGAAATACCCATTTCGTCGGCAAGCTCCTTCTGTGTCATTTCCTTCTTGCCCGACAGACCGAAGCGCCTTTCGATTATTTCACGCTCACGTCCCTTGAGCCGTGATACCGCAAGGTGTATCATCCGCCTTTCCTCTTCCTCCTCCAGCCTTTCGTGTACCTCTGTACCGTCCCCTAAAACGTCGGATAAAAGAAGCTCGTTGCCGTCGCCGTCACAGGAGAGAGGCTCGTCGATTGACACCTCAAGCCTCTGTGAGCCCGTCCGCCTTATGTACATAAGAATTTCGTTTTCAATGCATTTTGAGGCGTAGGTTGCGATTTTGATATTTTTATCGGGACGGAAGGTGTTGAGCGCCTTTACAAGACCGATAGTGCCGATTGACACAAGGTCCTCGTTACCTACACCCGTGTTTTCAAACTTCTTGGCAATGTACACAACAAGACGTAAATTGTGCTCGATGAGCTTGTCCCGACATTCTCTTTGCATTGATGGGTCGGGGGATATAAGCCCCTCGATAGCTTCACGCTCCTCACATTCCTCAAGGGGAGGAGGAAGGGTCTGCGCACCGTTTATATAGTATATTTCACCTTTATCGACAATATGAAAAAGCCTTTTAAAAAAATCAATAATTTTCATTTTTTCACCTCAACGGCGCAAGCCCGTCACACCCCGCAAAATCCTCGCAGGTGCAGTCGGGTAGCACCATAAATTTTTCGCTTGATTCCGTATCATCCTCAAAGATTACCTCGTCCGCTTCGTAAACGGTTGCCTCCTTAACGCCTGACGCGCCCTTGATAAGAAGCGTGTGACCCGTTAAGCCCTCGGGGATGGGAATTTTTCGCAGAGCCGAACGGCTCAAAAAAATAATCCTTCTGTCACTTTCGGGGTCACGTGCAAGGTTACCGCTGTCAACAAGAAGCGTCAGCCTCGCACGGTGCTTTCCGAGTCTGACCTCAGCCGTGACCGTGGGCGTTTTGATTGATTTTAAAAGCCCTTTTTGTGCCCGCCGAAATAAAGCGGAGGCAATGACGGAGGTAATAATAACGGGGATGAGGATAAGCGAGGAATGAATAATACCGCTTATAACCGATACTCCTCCGCCGATGAATATTTCAACGCACCACAGCATAACAGATGGGATTGCAATACTGCCCGAAAATGCAATTCTGCAGATAAGAGGCGTGAGTGCGATAAGAATAAGAAGGTCAAGAGGTGTGTCGGTAAAGCATAACGCAACCGATAAAAGTGCGGAAAATACCGAGGCTGTAAAGAGCCTTAAAGCGCTCGATGACCTGTGACAGACGGCGGAAACCGAATAGACGGCTATGTAATCAATACAGAGATTTACAAAAAAATATACGTCAAGATAGATTTTAATCACCTCGACGTATATTATATAACGCTGTATCTGAATTTTTTGTCAAATCTCGTCTCTGAAGAAAACCGAGTCCACCTCAAACTCACGCCCTTTAAGATAGGCAAGAGGTGAGTCGGGATTTTTTGGCTGAAAGGTAAGCTTGTAGGAGTAGAGTGCCTGAAACTTATAGCCAAGTCTCTTGTCGTCACGGTTTACTCCGTACTTTCCGTCTCCCACCAAGGGGTGTCCCATATCGGCAAACTGCGCTCTTATCTGGTGAGTGCGCCCCGTTAAAAGCTCAACCTCCACAAGTGACATATCACGCTCGCGTGAGCTTTTGAGGATTTTATAAAGACTGTGTGCTTCAAGAGCGTTCTTGTATGGCTTGTGATAGACCGTGACGGTGTTGGTGTCGGGGTTTTTCAAAAGCCAGTTTGAAATTTTACCGCTTTTCTTTTCGGGGATTCCGTGAACGAGAGCAAGATATTTCTTGTCTATCTCACGGTTTTTGATAAGCTCGTTTATGCACCTGAGCGCCTCGGCGGTCTTGGCGCAAATGACGATGCCACCCGTGTTTCTGTCAATTCTGTTGCAGAGAGCGGGGATGAAGGAATTCTCGTTTTTCGGGTCCCACTCGCCCTTTTGATAGAGGTAGGCGAGTACTCTGTTGATAAGCGTGTCGGTCTCGTTTTTTTCGTCCGAGTGAACGATCAGCCCCGGCACCTTGTCGATAAGCAACACGTTTTCATCCTCAAAAACTATATGCAGATTAGGGATGAGCTTTAAAATGCTGTCACGACTGTCCTTCTCGAAAAACTCATCCTTTATGTAAAGCTCGATTTTATCTCCCTCGGAAAGACGGGTGTTGAGAGGCTCCTTTTTGCCGTTGAGCTTGATTCGCTTTTCACGCAGGTAACGGTGAAGAAGGCTTTCGGGAATTGACGGCATAAGCTTTAAAAGAAATTTGTCAAGCCTCTGTCCCGAGTCGTTTTTGTTAACTGTGAACTGTCTTATCCTTATCACTCCCGTTTTAAAAATGCTTCGGTGCGGTGTATGGTAAAGCCCTTTGCCGAGAAGTTTCTTTCGTACTCGGTCATTACGTTGCCCTCTGCCCATTCGCTCTTGTGAAGGTCGTCGGTGGTATTTTTAAGCTCAAATCCGTTTTCGGTAAAGGACTCAAGAGAGTATTCAAAAAGACCTGCGTTGTCGGTCTTGAAATGTATTTCACCCGACTCGGAAAGAATCCTCTTGTAAATGTCAAGAAAGACCTCACTTGTAAGTCTTCTCTTGGCGTGTCTCTTTTTCGGCCACGGGTCGCTGAAGTTGAGATAAATTCTCTCAAACTTATACTCGCCCACCGCATCGGGAAGGTCGAATGCATCCATACAGGTAAAGCGGACGTTTTCAAGACCCTCCGCACGTACCTTTTCAAGTGCAATTACAGCAACGTCGGGAATCTTTTCTATTGCCAAAAACTTGAGTTCGGGATGTTTTTTTGCCATTCCGACCACGAAGTCGCCCTTTCCACAGCCTATTTCAAGATGTACGGGAGTATCTCCCTTGAAGAAGTCCACGAAGGACTCACGGTCAATATAAAGCTCTCCGCACGCCTGAATACGCTCGGGAGTGTTCTTTCTTTTTCTTGCTCTCATTTTAACTCCGTAATTTTAGGTTTTTAAATATTATAATACCAAACACGATTTTTGACAAGAGGAAAACGAATATTTGGAGAAATTCAAGGCAAAAATCAGAGGAGAATGGAGGTATCCGTATGAATAAATTTACACCGTCTGCCGCCGCCGTGCTTGAGTTTGCCCGTCTTATAGCCTCCGAGCTTGGTCATACCTATATCGGAAGTGAGCATTTGCTTTTAGCGCTTCTCTCCGAGAGTGACGGAGAGGAGTGCCGTAGAATTTTCGGACATTTCGGAATCACCTACGCTGATATTCTCTCCCGAGTCGTCTCACTATTCGGCAAGGGTGAGCCTACCTCACTCGGCTCGGAGGCAATGACACCGACCCTTCGGGGAATAATCGAGCGCTCGGCAGGTATTTCGAAAAAGCAATCGGAAAGGCTTGACAGTCGGCATATGGCGATAGCAATGCTTGAGACTGCCGATAGCGTTGGAGTGCGACTTATAGAGCTTACGGGCGCTAAAAAGGGGAGGGTGCTCGGTCTCTTTCTGTCAAGCGTTGAAAACGAGAAAAGACTCACGCTTGACACCGAGGTCAAGAGCGACCGCCGTCAGAGTCTCGAGGCGTCAAAAAAGCTTACTCCTCAGCTTAACCGCTACGGTCATGACCTTGTGGAAATGGCTTTTCAGGGAAGGTATTCCGAACTTATCGGAAGAGAAAGGGAGTGCGAGAGGGTAATCCGTATTCTTTTGAGAAGAGGTAAGAATAACCCGTGTCTTATAGGTGAGCCCGGTGTTGGCAAGACCGCCGTTGCCGAGGGAATTGCCAAGCGTATTGCCGACGGTCAGGTGCCCGAGGCTTTGCTTGGCTATCGTATCGTCTCCCTTGACGTTTCAACGGTGGTAGCAGGAGCTAAGTACCGAGGGGATTTTGAGGAGAGAATACGTGCCATAACAGACGAGGTTACCAAGGCAGGTAACGTGATTTTATTTATTGACGAGGTGCATAATATCGTCGGCGCAGGCTCGGCTGAGGGCGCTGTTGACGCCGCTAATATTTTAAAGCCCGCACTCGCGCGTGACGAGGTTAAGATTATCGGTGCGACTACTCTGCGTGAGTATAAGAAGTATATTGAAAAGGACTCGGCGCTTGAGCGTCGTTTTCAGCCCGTGATAGTGCGTGAGCCGAGCAAGAGCGAGACTCTTGAGATACTTCGCGGTATAAGGCGGAGCTATGAGGAATATCACGGTGTCGGGATTGACGATTCGGCTCTTGTATCTGCCGTAGAGCTTTCCGAGAGATACATCACCGACCGCTTTCTTCCCGATAAGGCAATAGATTTAATGGACGAGAGTGCCTCGCACAAAAAGATATGCGGAGGCGGAAGGGTGACGGGGGCAGATATTGCCGAGAGGCTTTCGGAAACGCTGAATATTCCACTTGGTAAAATCACCGATGGTGAGCAGACGGAAATGAGAGGTCTTTCAGCCCGTCTGTCCGAGCGTGTTTTGGGTCAGGAGAGGGCGGTTGATAGTCTTGTTGCCTCTCATATGCGTGCTCGCCTTGATATAGGGGATAGGGATAAGCCGAGAGGTGCTTATCTTTTCGTCGGGGATACGGGAGTCGGCAAGACCGAGCTTGCCCGTGCCTTTGCCGAGGAGATCTTCGGACGGGACTCTCTCATACGTCTTGATATGTCGGAATTTTCCGAGGCTCATTCGGTCTCCAAGCTTATCGGCTCTCCTGCGGGATACGTTGGCTTTGACGAGTCGGGCAGACTTGAGCCGCTCCGCCGCAATCCCTATTCGGTCGTGCTCTTTGACGAGATTGAGCGTGCGCATCACGACGTTGTAAGTCTGCTTTTGCAGATACTTGACAACGGTACGCTGACCGACTCAAGAGGTACTGTATACAGCTTTAAAAATGCCGTCGTTATCCTTACTTCAAATATCGGCTCGCGTGACAGAGTGGCGAAAAGAGTCGGCTTTGAGACGGTGACGGATGAGGAAAATACGCTTGAGGAGGTCAAGCGTGAGCTGTCTCCCGAGCTTGTCTCACGCCTTGACGGTGTTATACGCTTTTTGCCTCTTTCACGCGAAACGCTTGTGTCGGTTGCTCAAAGGCAGATAGATGCCTTTGTCAAAAGATGCCGTGAGCGTGGCTTTGAGGTGGAGGTGAAGGACGGGGTTGCCGAGTGGGTGGCTGACAGAAGCGACGTCTCTCTTGGCGCAAGGGGAATCATAAACACCGTAAAGCGTGAGGTGGAGGGGAGAGCTTCTGACGCTCTCGTCTTTAACGACGGCGTTGAGGTGCTCCTGAATGACGAAGGGCTTTGTGTAAAAAGCAGGTCAATTGCCAATAACTGAAAAAGGGTCTGTAAAACTCGATTTGAGCTTTTACAGACCCTTTAAGTCAGTTTTTCTTTTTGGTTGCCGCCGAGAGTATCTTGACTGCAATAACTATTGCAACGGTTACGGCAAAAACACCGCCGTAGCCCTTGCCGAGAATGGGAAGAATTTCAACAAATAAATCTAATCCGCGCATATTAGCCTCCTAATCAAAGATACTGAGATACCAGCGAGAGAATGAGACCGCCTGCGATAACAGAGGCAATCTGACCCGACACGTTGATACCGATTGCGTGCATAAGAAGGAAGTTCTGGGGATCCTCCTTAAGACCCATCTTGTGAATAACACGGGCTGACATGGGGAATGCGGAAATACCTGCCGCACCGATCATGGGGTTTATCTTCTCCTTTGCAAAGAGGTTGTAAAGCTTTGCAAACATTACACCGCCTACGGTGTCGAAGATGAACGCTACAAGACCGAGACCCATAATTACAAGGGTGTTTATAGTAAGGAAGTCTGCTGCCTGCATCTTGGAGGCAATGGTGATACCGAGGAGAAGGGTTATGAGATTTGCAAGAACCTTCTGCGCGGTTTCGGAAAGGGAGTCGAGAACTCCGCACTCACGGATAAGGTTACCGAACATAAGGAAGCCGATAAGAGCAACCGACTCGGGAGAAACGACACCTGCGATAATGGTAATAACGATGGGGAAGAGAATACGGGTGGTCTTGGAAACCTCCTTCTGTACGAAGGGCATACGGATGAGTCTTTCCTTCTTGGTGGTGATAAGACGGATTACGGGGGGCTGAATGATAGGCACGAGAGCCATATAGGAGTATGCCGCAACGATTATACCGCCGAGTACCTTCTGCTGTTCGGGAGTCTTGAGAAGCTCGCTTCCGACGAAGATGGAGGTAGGACCGTCAGCCGCACCGATAATTGAAATGGACGCCGCCTCGAAAATGTCGAAACGACCCGAAAGAGCCGCCGCACCGAAGGTGAAGAAGATACCGAACTGTGCCGCCGCACCGAATATCATAAGCTTGGGGTTTGCAAGGAGAGGACCGAAGTCAATCATTGCACCGATACCGATAAAGAGGAGAAGGGGGAAAAGCTCTGTGGCAATACCAAAGTTTGAAAGAATGGTGATTGCTCCCTCAGGACCGATAACACCCGAGCCGGGGATGTTTACGAGAATTGCTCCGAAGCCCATAGGAAGAAGAAGAGTGGGCTCCATATCCTTTTTGATTGCGAGGTAAATGAGAAGTCCGCCTATTACCCACATTACAATCTGCTTGTAAATAAGGATGGCTTCCGCAGAGGTCGGATTCTCAAAAATTGCGAGAAATGCGTCCATGATAAAAAATCCTTTCTGTGTTTTGGCAAAAGAAAAAGACCTTTGCCTTATTTTATTATAAGGCAAAAGTCTCGCTGTCAATAATGAGAGCGTATCCGATGGACAAGCCATGTGATGACGAATACGTTCAACAGGAAATACCTGTCCGCTACTCCCTTTTGCAGTGAATATTTTAACAGATTATTTCCAATTTGTCAATCTTTTATTTTTACAACCTTGTACCCCGCTTTTTCCACGGATGCCTTGACCGAGCTTTTGTCGGGATTGCCCCAAAGCTTTGCCGAGCCCTCCTTGAGTGATACCTCAAGGCGCTCGATTCCGTCAAGACCTCTCAGCGCATCTTCAACGTGAGACACGCACCTCTCACACATCATTCCCTTGATTTTAACGGTGATATAAGAGCCTGCAACCGTTACCCTGAAGCGACGGAGCCTGAGTGCGTTTGATACGACGAAAAGGCTTGAAAGGCTCATTGCAAGAGAGGCGAGCATAGGGCTCAGCGTCCATCCCGTGAGATTTACGAATACTCCTGCCGCAAGCGGTATGCCGAGACAGTTGTAGAAGAATGCCCAGAAAAGATTTTGCTTTATATTTCGTATAGTGTGCGAGCTTAAACGAATGGCATCGTACACGCCGAGAAGTGAGTCACGCATAAGCACCACATCGGCTGAATCACGCGCAACGTCTGTGCCCGAGCCGATGGCAAAGCCCACGTCGGCACGAGTGAGAGCAGGTGCGTCGTTTATACCGTCTCCCACCATTGCGACTCGGTGCCCCTTCTCCTGAAGCTCTCGTATTACTCTTTCCTTGTCGGACGGAAGCACGTCGGAGATTATCTCGGTAAGCTCAAGTCCGCGTCCGATTCCCTCTGCGGTGCGACGGTTGTCTCCCGTCAGCATAACGGTTCTTTTTCCGCTCCTTCTCAAAAGGGTGATTGCCACCGCCGAATCCTTTTTGAGCGTGTCGGCAACCGCAATAACACCGATAAGCGCTTTGTCACAAGCAAAATATAACGGAGTCTTACCGAGGTCGGAAAGCTCTGATACAAGCACATCGGCAGAGGAAATATCGACTCCCTCCTCACTCATAAGCCTTGCGTTACCCGCAAGGTATCTCACTCCGTTTATAACACCCTCAATGCCTCTGCCCGAAAGCGTTTTATAATTGTCGCACGCAAGGGGATTGACACCCTCTGCAATCGCTCCCGCAAGCACCGCGCGTGATAGAGGATGCTCGCTTTTAGCCTCAAGACCCGAGGCAATTTCAAGAAGTGTACTGCGGTCAATTGAAATTGGATGCACGTCGGTCATAACGGGTCTGCCCTCGGTCACCGTGCCCGTCTTGTCAAGCACCACCGTGTCAACCGAATGAAGCGTTTCGAGAATTTCTGCCGATTTTATGAGTATGCCGTTTTCCGCACCCTTGCCCGTACCGACGGTTATGACAACGGGTGTGGCAAGACCGAGTGCACACGGACAGCTGATTACAAGCACCGATATTGCGTGTGTCAGGGCAGTACCAAGCTCCTCGCCGATTATAAGCCATACCGCAAGAGTGATGATTGAAATGCCTATTACAACGGGAACGAATACTCCTGCAATCTTGTCGGCAAGTCTTGCGATAGGCGCTTTTCCGCTCTGCGCATTGTCAACAAGCTCGATTATTTTTGCAAAGACCGTTTCCGAGCCGATACGTGTTACTCGGAAGCGTATATAACCGCTCTTTAAAACCGTTGAGCCGATAACCTCGTTTCCGACGGACTTTGTTACGGGAATGCTTTCTCCCGTGATGGAGGACTCGTCAGCCTCGCCCTCGCCCTCAATAACCTCGCCGTCAAGGGCAAAGGACTCTCCTGCACGGGTCTCGATTATATCTCCCTTTAGTGCCTCCTCAACGGCAATCTCCAAAAGCACTCCGTCACGCAATACCCTTGCGGTCTTGGGAGTCATATCCATAAGGTGAGACAGAGCCTCACCTGTCCTGCGACGGCTCTTTGCCTCAAGCATTTTTCCAACGGTTATGAGAGTGACTATCATTGCCGCTCCCTCGAAATAGAGATTGTGCTCAAGGTGTGAAAGGGCTTCAAAATTCCCCCTCGCAATCAACGAGCTCATCTGAAACAGAGTCGCAATTCCGTAGATTACCGAGGCGGATGCACCGAGTGCGATAAGCGAGTCCATATTGGGACTTCTCCTTATAAGTGAGGAAAAGCCCTTTTCAAAGTATACTCTGTTGACGTAAAGCACGGGCAGGGTCAAAAGCAACTGAATAAGTGCCCGTGTCAGCGTGTTTTCCGCTCCGTTGAGAAATGCGGGGAGGGGATAGCCGAAAAGCATAGGGCCCATTGACAGAGCCATTAAAAGAAGCAGAAGGATGACGGATACGATAATTCTTGCCTTCATTGACTCCTCGGGCTTTTTGTCGGGCGTCGGAAGGGGAGTGTTATCCTTGAGGCTTGCACCGTAGCCTGCACTTTTTACCGCCGATATTATTTTCTCGGGGCTTGACTGTGAGTCGTCGTATTCGACGAGCATACTGTTTGACAAGAGGTTGACCGAAACGCTTTTTATTCCGTCAAGCACCTTCACGGCTTTTTCAACCCTTGAAACACACGCCGCACAGCTCATTCCCGTTACGTTGAATTTTTCTTTCATTTTTCGTCTCCTTTGGTTTTACCGATTTTAGTATAGCACAGTTTTTTAAGATTGTCACGCTTCTTGTTGATTTTTTTCTTTAAGTATGATATATTATTTTTATCAATTTTTATCAATTGTAAAGGAATAAAACGAAATGAAAGAAAAGGTGCTTTTTAAAAAGCTTGACGACAGGGCAATTGTGCCGACCTACGCAACCTCCTCCTCGGCAGGTGCAGACCTTTACGCTCTGTCCGACGGTGATATAATAATTGAAAGCGGTAAGACGGTGCTTGTGCATACGGGTATCGCAATGGTAATTCCCGAGGGCTTTGTCGGGCTCGTGTTTGCACGCAGCGGTCTTGCGACAAAGAGAGGACTTGCTCCCGCGAATAAGGTGGGAGTTATCGATTCGGATTACCGTGGAGAGATAATGGTACCTATTTACAATCAGTCGGATAAGGATGCCGTTATCGAATCGGGTGAGCGTATTGCACAGATTGCCCTCATCCCTTATCTCACGGCGGATTTTGAGGAGACAGATGTTTTGGATGAAACCGACAGAGGTGAGTCGGGCTTCGGGTCAACGGGTAGAAAATAATGCTTTTGTCAAATCTGCATACTCATACAACCTTCTCGGACGGAAAAAATACCGTCGAGGAGAATATTCTCACGGCGATTGACAAGGGCTTTGTGTCCCTCGGAATTTCCGACCATAGCTATACCGACTTTGACCTGACCTACTGTATGACTCGAGAGGCGGAATATCTTGCCGAGGTTACAAGAATGGCGGAAAAGTACCGCGACAAAATTGAGGTGTATACGGGAATCGAGCTTGACGGATATAGCGAAATGCCCGAGAGGGATACCTATGATTATATAATAGGAAGCTGCCATTATATCAGAACTCTCGACGGTTATTTCAGCATTGACCATTGCCGAGAGGGACATATGGAGCTTTTTGAGAGGTATTTTGACCTTGACCCGTATAGCTTCGCAAGGGCGTATTTTGACACCTACGTCGAGCGTACTCTTGCGCACCGTCCCGATATACTCGGTCATTTTGATTTGGTGGCAAAATTCGGTATGATGCCCGAGGCGGATGAAAAATACCGAAGGCTTGCCCGTGAGGCTCTCGAGGTCTGCTTTAACGCCGTTCCGATAATTGAGATAAACGTGGGCACGATGGCTCGCGGAATAAGGAGCTGTCCTTATCCTGCGCCCTATTTTATGAAGGATATAAAGGCTTTCGGAGGAAGGGTGATTTATTCCACCGACTGTCATCAGAGAGATAACCTCGATTACGCCGCAAAGGAAATTGAAGAGCTTTTCCGTGAAAACGGCTTTAAGAGTGCCGTGATACTTAAAAACGGACGGTTTGAGGAAACGGGAATTTGATAGGATAATTGAGAATTCTACAAGCATCGTTTACCCGGTCGTAATAATTGATAACAGGTCTTATTCTTGAGAATAAGGCTTGTTTTTTTATCTTGTCATATAAAGTCATATGGTCGTCATTGTATGTCATAGCGGTAACGTGATATAATCACCTTGACAAAAAAGAGGGCTTTTGAAACGGCTTATAGAGATTTTAGATAATATAAAAAATTAATAATATAATAAAAATAAATAAATTAAATTTAAATAATATCTTTCTTTGATTAACAAAGATTAAGTCTATATAAAGACTAGAATCAAAGAAAGAATAAAATAGATATTATAAAAATTAAATAATAAAAATTATATATATTAAATTTAAATAATATCTTTCTTTGATTAACAAAGA